>JAJZNX010000067.1 GCA_021852275.1 Planctomycetota bacterium
GACCAGACTTATGCGCGTCTGGCGGAAATTACGGCCGCGGATTCGCAGGTGCTGCTGATAAAACTACGGCGTAATTTCGGTCAGACGCCGGCGCTGGCGGCAGGTTTTGACCATGCACGCGGCGAAATTATCCTGGCCATGGACGGTGATTTGCAACACGACCCTGTGGAAATACCCAAGTTCGTGGCCAAACTGGAGGAAGGATACGACGTGGTATCGGGCTGGCGGCAAAAGCGGGTGGACGGCTTTTTTCTGCGGCGTATTCCCAGCGCTACGGCCAACTGGCTGATTCGTAAAATTTCCGGGGTGGATATTCACGATTTCGGCACAACGTTCAAGGCCTATCGGCGGGAGGTCATTGAGCATCTTAATCTTTATGGTGATTCGCACCGGTTTATTCCGGCGCTGGCCGCCATGGCCGGGGCGGAAATCACAGAACTGCCCATCCGCAACATCAACGCCCCGTATCGGGCCTCCAATTATGGTATCGGGCGAACTTTTCGGGTGATGCTGGACTTGATAACGATAAAATTCCTCAACAGCTACCTGACCCGTCCGCTGCATTTGTTTGGCAAGGTGGGATTGGTGCAGATGCTGGCTGCGGTGCTGCTGGGCGTTTTTCTGCTGGTGGACAAACTCTCCGGCGAGAGTCTGATACTACAGCACGGGCCGCTGCTGATTCTGGCGGTGATGCTGTTTATGATGTCGCTGCTGTTTTTTGCCACCGGCCTGCTGGCGGAATTGATCTCGCGCGTTTACTTTGAAGCCCAGCGCAAAGCCGTTTACACTGTGCGGGAAATCCGCCGAGGCTCGCGGATGTGGCGGGGCCGGCCGGGCCGGCCGGAGCCGTTGCCCCAAAATAAGCCCTTCTATCAGGAGGCCGACACTGAAGCGAAAAACCTCACCCGCAATTCCAACGCCTCTTGACGCCCAACTTTTGCCCGGCGATGGCGATTTATTTGAATCCGGTGCGGCCGGTATCAGCCATGGCCTGGCACTGGTATTGATTACCCTGTATGCCTTGCCGCTGTTTCTGGTTTGTCTGGGCACCGGTGAAGTCCGGGCCATGATGGAGTTATTCAACTTAGTGCCGGTGCGGGAAGCGTTTCGCGACAATCATTGGTTGCTGCCTACCCTTGGCGGTTTGCCCCGCATGGTCAAGCCGCCGCTGCCGGTGTGGATACCCGCAGCCACGGCCCGGCTTTTTGGTACGGACAACCTGTGGGTGGTGCGGTTGCCCTCTGTGCTGCTGGCGCTTTTAACTTGCTGGGCAACCTACGGCATTGGCTGTGCGACTTCGCGTGACCGGCGGCTGGGTTTATTTGCGGCGATTGCACTGGCGGGAATGGTGGTGTTTATCCGGCAGGCCCGCCTGGCTTCCTATGATATTTATTCCACCGCGTTTTGTACCATTGGTTTCTGGGCGTTGCTGCGGATGGTGCCAAGTACACGCTGGTGGCTTTGGGCTGTGGGCGGTGGTGCGGCGCTGGGGTTATCGGTGCTAAGCAAAGGTCCGGTGCCGCCGATGTATGTGCTGATTCCGCTGGGGATATGGCTGCTGGTTTATCAACGGAATAATTGGCGAGTTTGGGCAGGTCTGGGCGTGGCCCTGGTTGCGTCGATTGCAGTTTTCATGCCGTGGCTGATTCTCGCGGCCCATCGCTATGCACTGGAATATCATGGCAACGCATGGGCCATCTGGACACGGCAATTTGTGCGCTATGCCGCGGCTTCGGGGCCACATTTCGTGCAAACTAAATGGTATTATCTGGCGATGCTGGGGTGGGTGTATCCGTGGACTCCGGCGTTGGTGGCGGGGCTGCTGCTGCCGTTTTTACCAAGCCGCAGCGATCCGCAGCCGACGCCGGCGGAAAAGCGGGGGCGGTTGCTGTTTTGGCTGGTGCTGGTGCTGGGGCTGCTGCTGCTGACGCTGCCGCATCAAAAAAAGCAGCGCTACGCCCTGCAGCAATTTCCGTTTGCGGCCCTGTTGATCGGGGCGGTCTGGCAGGAATTCTGCCGGTTGAAAAGCGACTGGCCGCTGGAAATTCCTTCGCGAATACTGCTGGCGGTTCAGGCCCTTTTAACGGCCGGTGCGGGTTTGGTGATGGGTGCCTTAATCCCCCTGACCATGTTTTCCCATTACGCGCCTGCCTGGGCCGAACATTACACACCGATGGAATCCATCGCGATGCTCAAACCTGCCCTGAAGGTGCTGGGATGGTGGGGATGGTTGCTGACCTCTATTTTGCTGGTATTGACCGGCATTTGGCTCTGGCAGGATGAATTTACGCGGCGCTTTGGGCGGGCGTTTTTGGCGTATGCGGCAGGCACCTGGATTTTGATGTTTACCGTCTACTGGGCCTATTTTGCCGGAGCTGGTTATCAGGTCAGTAAATACCGCATTGAAACGCGGCAACTGGTGGGATTGGCCGATGGACACACCATTTATACCCTGGCACCGGATCAACCGTGGCTGGGGGTGTTGTATTATGCCAATGAAATCATGCCCACGGTGAGTGCCGCCCGGCTGGAAGCTGTGGCCCGGTCGCCGCAAAAAAATGTGTATGTGCTCACCCGCGATTACATGAAGCCTTACTCCACCATTCTTAGCCGCACGGCCGCAGACACCGGGCGCCGCATTATTACGCTGGATCGAATTTTTGACGGACATGTGCATCAGGATCTGGTGGCGCTGCAACGGCGTTGATTCGCCGAAAAACTCGGTATTTATCCGATTGATAATTAAGACTTTTCCCGATGGGCGACATTTCGATCTGATGCTACGATCCATTTCACAGTGTTGCGGCGAAAGGCCGCCCCTGGTTGGAGTGTAATCGCATGGCTCAGGATGAATTAAAAAATCTAACGGTAGATCCAGCCCATGATATCTGGCAAAGGCCACGTGGTTTGGAACCCTTTTTTCACCCACAGAATGTAGCTGTCATCGGTGCTACCGATAAAACGGGCAGTGTGGGACGGGCATTGGTGCGCAATCTCATCGCGACGCCTTTTGGCGGTGCGGTCTTGCCCGTGAATTTGAAACGGGCCAGCATTATGGGCATCAAGGCATATCCCAGCGTGGCGGATTTGCCGGTACAGGCGGATCTGGCGGTCATCACCACCCCGGCCCAGGCGGTTCCCGACCTGATCAGTGAATGCGGCCAGGCGGGGATTAAAAATGTGATTGTGATTTCCGCCGGTTTTAAGGAAAACGGACCGGAGGGTATGGCTCTGGAAAGCCGCATGGTGGCCAATGCCCGCCAGCACCAGGTGCGGATTATTGGACCGAATTGTCTGGGCGTCATGATGCCACCGACCGGGCTTAACGCCACTTTCGGTCATGCCATGGCCAAGTCCGGGTCCGTCGGTTTTATCAGCCAGAGCGGGGCTTTGTGTACCGCGGTTTTGGATTGGAGTTTACAGGAACAGGTCGGCTTCAGCGCTTTTATATCCATTGGTTCCATGGTCGATGTGGGCTGGGGAGATTTGATTGATTATCTTGGCGATGATCCACTCACGCGCAGCATTGTGCTGTATATGGAAAGTATTGGCGACGCGCGTGCGTTTTTGTCCGCGGCCCGTGAAGTGGCTATTTCCAAACCTATTATTGTCATCAAGGCGGGACGTACGGCGGCGGCGGCGGCGGCGGCCGTTTCCCATACCGGCACGCTGGCCGGGGCCGACGATGCCATGGAAGCGGCCTTTCGCCGGGCGGGCGTGCTGCGGGTGGATTCCATCCAGGAATTGTTTTCCATGGCCGAGGTGTTGGGAAAACAACCCCGTCCGACAGGTAAACGGCTGGCCATTGTTACCAACGCCGGCGGTCCGGGCGTATTGGCCACGGACGCCCTGATTTTGGGGCAGGGGGAACTGGCATCCCTGGATCCGGACACGCGCGATCAATTCAATGCCCTGCTGCCCGCGCACTGGAGCAAAGGGAACCCCATTGACATACTTGGTGACGCCGACGCCAAACGGTATGCCGCAGCCATAAAAATTGCCGCCAAGGATCCCAACAGCGATGGTCTGCTGATTATCTTAACCCCACAGGCCATGACCGATCCCACTGGAACCGCTGAGGCTTTGGTCGATGAAGTCAAAGGCCTGAAAAAGCCCGTGTTGGCCAGTTGGATGGGTGGTGCGGAGGTTTCTGCAGGCGTACGCCGCCTCAGCGCCGCCGGCATACCCACTTTTGCCTACCCCGACCTTGCCGCACGCACTTTTAATTTGATGTGGCGGTGGGCCTACAACCTTAAGGGAATATACGAAACGCCGACACTGGCCACGACCCCTGGCGATCCATCGTGTGACTATAAACGCGTGGAAGAACTCATTGCCCAGGCGCGGAAGGATGGCCGAACCACGCTTACCGAACCCGAAGCTAAAGAACTGCTGGCCGCTTATGGCCTGCCCGTGGTGGCCACCCGTATTGCCACCACGCGCGATGCGGCCATTGCTGCGGCCTCGGCCATCGGTTTTCCCGTGGTCGTCAAACTCTATTCGCATACGATTACCCATAAAACCGAAGTGGATGGGGTGCGTCTGAACCTGAAAACCGCGGCGGATGTAGGGGTGGCGTTTGATCAGATTTATGCCGCCGTGGTGCGGCGGGTCGGCGAGGCCGCCTTCAACGGTGTTACGGTACAACAGATGGTTTCGCATGAGGGCTATGAGATCATATTGGGCAGCACGGTGGATTTGCAGTTGGGGCCGATGATACTTTTCGGTACCGGCGGCCAACTCGTAGAAGTATTTCGCGACCGGTCCCTGGCTTTGCCCCCGCTCAACACCACCCTGGCCCGCCGCATGATGGAACAAACACGTATTTACACCGCGCTTAAGGGTGTGCGCGGCCGCGATCCGGTCGATTTGGCGAAGCTCGAAGAGGTCATTGTACGTTTCAGCCAACTGGTTGTAGAACATCTGGCCATCAAAGAGATTGACATAAATCCGTTGCTGGTGTCCAGCCGGGGCATCATGGCTCTGGATGCCCGTATAGTTTTGCAGGATGCCAAAACCGCCGTGCAAAATCCACCGCGCACCGCGGTGCGGCCATATCCGAGTCAGTACATGGCCCGTATCACCGCCCACGATGGCAGTCCGCTGATTGTGCGGCCCATTCGCCCGGAGGATGAACCTTTGATGGTGGAATTTCATCGACACCTTTCCGACCAAAGCGTGCATCAGCGCTACATGGGCATGATCAGCTATGACAGCCGTGTGCTCCATGAACGCCTCCTTCGGCGGTGTTTCAATGATTATGATCGGGAAATCGCCCTGGTGTTGGAGAAACCATCCAGCGCAGAGCATCCGGCGGCAATTCTGGGCGTGGCCCGCTTGTCCCGCGTACCCCATACCACCGACGGCCGCTTTGCCCTGGTCATTGCGGATGAATATCAGCGACAGGGAATGGGAACCCAATTGCTGCGGCAATTGATAGCCGTGGCCCGCCAGGAAAAGCTTACCCACCTGGGCGCGGAAATTCTTTCCTCCAACAAAGAAATGCTTTCCCTGTGCCGGCATGCAGGTTTTGTGTTCAACGAAAAAGTTAAAGACGATCTGGTTTTGGCGCAGCTTACCCTGGAACCATAGACGGTACTGCGGCGCTTTGAGCCTTTCGGCCTGTGGCGTAGAATTGCCTTATGGCAGAAAAATACCGTATCGCCGAGGCCTCCATTTTTGCCAGCATCGCCATGATGCTGTTGAAGTTGATTTTTGGATTGCTCACCGGCAGCCTGGCCCTGCTATCAGACGGATTACATTCCGCACTGGACGTTACCGCCGCAGCCATTACCTGGGTTGCGTTGCATATCAGCGATCGGCCCGCCGATGCCAGCCATAACTACGGCCATGGCAAAGTGGAAAGCCTGTCGGCGTTTGGTGAATCTATTTTGCTTTTGCTTACTGCGTTTTGGATCGGCTGGGCGGCCGTTAATTCTCTGCTTGGCCCGCCGGTCCGGCCGGATACCCGCTACTGGGCCAGTTATTGCGCCATGGGTGTGGTGGCTGTGGCCATGCTGACCGATGTGTGGCGCAGCCGCCTGCTGACGGCCGCGGCGAAAAAATATGAAAGCCAGGCTTTGCGTGCCGATGCCTTGCATTTCGGGGTGGATTTTCTGATTTCTTCGGTGGTATTGGCCAGTTTGGTGGCAGTACGCATCGGCGGAACGCACTGGGCTCATGTGGATGCCGTCGGGGCTATATTTGTGGCCGTGGTGATGGTGGGAGCATCGTTGTCGCTGGCGCGCCAATCCATTGATATTTTAATGGATCATTCACCTGCCGGCCTGGAAGCATCACTGACCGCCTTGATGAAAGCCGTTCCCGGTGTGGTGGAGGTGCGTCGGGTGCGGGCCAGGCAGAGCGGCAACCGCCGGTTTGTGGATGCGACCATCACCGTGGACCGGCAGATGAGTATGGAAGCCGGCCACCAGATTGCCACCAGCGTAGAAGTGGCGGTGGAACGCGAGGATTCAGGCATGGATATTACGGTGCATGTGGAACCGGCCGCGGTTGCCGATGGACTACCGGCTTCGCAAAGCCCGACCTGACAGCCCCTTAATCTTCGGATTTCCTTTTGCGGAAAACCGCAACCAAATGGCCGGGTGGGTGTGTAGCCATATAAGCAAAGATGGCTGCAATTGTCGTTTGGTGGTCCATCGTTGCACTGGTAAGATATGTTGCAAGGATGAGATTTTTATGAAAATAAGAGGCTTGATGGAATCGATGATAACATTGCGTTCGGCCAACGTGTTCAGTAACGCTATAGGCAAACTGGGTAGTGCGGCCCGTCGGTATCGTAAACCCGGGTTATGTATTGCTCTGGCGGTGGCCGCCATGCTGCCCGCCGGATGCGGGGCCTATTATTATGGCCGCTGGCATCGGGGCGGAGTAGTGGTGGCCGTGCCTCCGCCGCAGCCGCAGCCCGTGTATACGTACCAATACTATTATGATCCGGCGGTGCAGGCTTATTATTGCTACTATCCCGGCTCCGGCTGGACCTATTACCCCGGCATGCCCCCACCCAATGCCGTGTATTGGGCCGGCCCGCCACCCGTTTATCTTCCGCCGCCACCGCCCGGTGTCGCCGTGGTGGCGCCGCCGTTGTCGATGGAGTTTTACTTCGATCCGGTGCGGCATGTCTATTATTGCCATGATCCTCATTTTGGCTGGCGGTATTACGCGGGTCGGCCACCGCTTCATGCCCGGTTCTGGCGCGGGCCACAGCCGCGCATGTTGCCTCATCCACCGCGCGGCGCACGTTTTCACCGTGGCCCCCGGCGCGGACCATGAGATAACGGCCGCGGGCGGTGATAAGGAACCGGGCAAAAATAACTTCGCACTTTCCGGCTGGCCCTTTTGGCCTCCAGCTTCGTTGTTCGCTCGTTTCAGACCCACTGCCGGGGTATGCGCCTCACTCACGCCTCGCTGGCGGCCAAAATTTCTGCGCCGTAAAACACGCATTTATTTTTGCGCGGTCCCTAACTTAGCAATTCCGGAAAACCACGGTAAACGTGGAATCCGCGCCCGACGGCATGGGCTGCTGCCCTGTCGGTGGTGGCATCATCACGACACCGGCAGTGTACATACACTTCTTGCCGCCGCATTGCAGCCCTTTTTCCATCTGCAGCAGCCACGTATACCCATATATACGCCGCAGGCTACGCCCCGTATGGACAGTTGTTTTCAACCCCACAGGGCATCAATCGGAATCGCCCATCCATTTGGCCCGAAAGGAAGTGCCTCCCGACCACTGTAGAAAATAATGCCACGTAGAAAGCTCTTACCCGCGGCCGTACGCAGGGCCGCCATGCCGCGTAAATCGGCCTGCGACAGCGTTTGAGAAAATTTTACCTCTACGCCGACCACCCGTCCCTGGCGATCTTCCAGCACGATATCCACCTCGGCACCGGGCAGGGTACGAAAATGAAAAATATCAACTTTCGTCCGGGACCACCCCGCCTGCTTGATGAGTTCCATGGCCACAAAATTTTCCACCAGATGACCCGCCAAAGTGGGAGTTGTCTCCAGCCGATTCCGATCCAGTCCGGTCAGATGACAGGCCAATCCAGTATCCACCAGCATGGCCTTGGGGGCTTTGGCAAGCCGGGTGCCGACGCTACGGTGCCAGGTCGGCAAGAGTCGAATTAAAAATAGACCGGACAAAACCGTCAGGTATCGCCTCACACTGGTTTGCGCAAGTGCAAGTGTGCGTGCTACATCCGCTACATTCAAAATGGACATATCCCGTCCAGCCAGCAGCCGCAGCAGATCCGGAAACACGCCCATATTTTCTGCGTTAGCCAGATCGCGCACATCCCGTTGCAGAATGGTAGATTCGTAGGAACTAAACCAGCGCATCCTGGCTTCCGGAGAATCTCGTTGCATCGGTTCGGGATATCCCCCGGCAATCAGCCGATCCAACAAATTTTCTCGCCCCGCGCTTTTCACATTACCGGGAGCAAACTTCTCGGCCAGCAGTTCATCCACCAGCGAACCGGGCTTTGCGACAATTTCGCGTTGAGCCAGCGGCCACAATGTCAACAGCTCCATGCGGCCTACCAGGTTGGAAGCTAAACCGGGGATAACCATAATTCCCGCCGAACCGGTCAGGAGGAACCGCCCGGGGCTGCGATCGTGGTCGATGGCGGCTTTCAGGGCGCGGCCAAGTTCGGGTACAGTCTGCACTTCATCAATGGCCATCGGGCCGGCGGTGCGCGCGAGAAACCCGCCGGGATCCGCGCGTGCGGCGGCCAACGTCGCGGCATCGTCAAGCGAGAAATAACGTCGCCCGGTCTGGTCGCAGATTTGGCGAACAAGCGTGCTTTTTCCCGCCTGTCGAGGCCCTTGAATGTAGACTGCGGGGGTGTCGCGGAGCGCTGCATCAATAAGCGGGGCAATGGATCGCGGAATCAGCATATATCAACTTTAGCGGCTATGTGGTGGAATTTCAACCGTTTAATGGATGTATTTACGCCGCGCAACGGCGTATTTTAATCTAACGTCCTATAATTATAACGTTGTAATTACGGATAACCTATCGGCAACCATTTCCGCGGTAACAACCACGCCATCCAAAAATAGCCAACACTGCTCCATAATCCGGACAAACAAGGCCAGCGGCCCGGCATTCATTTCTTGCACGCTCTCGCCACCTGGCCTATATGCTGCCCGGGAAGCCTTCCGCCGCCATCCGCGGCGCGGCGCACGTTTTCATCGCGGCCCCCGGCGCGGACCATGGGATAACGGCCACGGGCGGTGATTATTTTGTAACCGTTCACGAAAGGGCGACCGGGCAGGCTGGAAGCCCGCACCACAAGTGGTGTCCCCGCTGTTGAGGACGCCACCACTGCCGTAACGCTGATCTGTTGGCATGGCCGTGAACGGTTACATTATTTTCAGGTGTCCGGGCCGAATTTTTTCCAGCAGTGCGGTTTCTTTGCCGCGATGAGTTGACGGTATATCATACACGGTAGCATTGGCGGCTGTCGCGAAGTACGATGACGGTTGTCGCGGAGTTGCCGCGCACGGAGCTGAGGTTGTGTGCATAAGGGGCTGACCATGGACCAGGCATTGGTGGACTTGATTAATCAAGCCATGAATAAATCCGGCAAGGATAGCACGGAAACACTGGTTTCCCTGGACGAACAGGGCGAGCCGGCCGTGGGCGTCACTATAGACGGCCAGGAGCACACGTATACGATAAAGCCGCTGGCAGAGCTTTACGGCCGGGGGGTTGACGCTGCCACCTTCGATCCGGCATCAAATGAGTATGCGCCGTTGTGCCTGGCCATTGAAGAGTCCATCGTGCGGTATAAAAGCTCCTGCGGCAATCTCCGCGATGCCCAGGTGTTGCTGGCGCTGGATCGACTGGGTATCAATCCGGAAGCAAAAACTGACCCGCAGGATGTAGCATCGGCTATTCAAAGATCGGTACGTATGTGCTTAAGCGTGAATAATTATTCGCGGCGGGATGTGCAGCGGGCATTGCGCAAAATTGCTAAATCCGTTCAGAGGCATACGCGAGCGGATGGGCCGTATGGTTATCTGCGTTTCATAGCCAAGGCTCTTGGCCATTAATCCCTGTTTCGGTGGCGGGCGGGAAAGGCGGTACCCATAATCGCCGATAGCCACCGTCGCCGCATCTTGCCGCTTAAAGTGGCAGGGGGCACCGTTCGCAGGTTTTGCACAACTTTTCGCCGGTGCCATGTTGCGGGCAGATGAGCCAGGACAAAAGCCGCTTTGCCGCACACGTATCCCCACCCGCTGCCACGCATGATATGCCCGAGCAGTTGCGGCAGAAAGACCAGACAATGTGCCGGCAGGTAGCGCAGAAGCAGTGGCCCGGGCATGCAGGAAAAATAGACGATTTCGGCATTGCGGGCACTGTTGAACCTTTTACGAAACGAAGCTTTTCCGTAGGTGGCGCTGCCCAGATGCGTAACCGCCGCGGCTGGTTCATACACGCAATTCCACCCCGCCAAGGCCAGCCGAAAACCCAGTTCCACATCTTCCAGATAGGCTTGCAGCGGAGCATAAAGTTCGCCGCCCACTTGCGCCAGCGCCGCCCGGCGATAAAACACCGCCGCTCCGCACCCCCAAAAGCACAGCCGGGGCTGCATTATTCCCGCAGTATCAATCCCCATTCCTTCGCCAAAACGCAAAGGGATACCAATGGGTGTATAGTCGCCGCCGGCAAATTCCACTATTCCTCCCGCCCGCCCGCCCACCATGATGCGCGTGGCGACCGAAGCTATGGAGGGATTTTGAAAATGCGGTCGGGCCGAAAGCAACCATTGCTCGTCGATAAGCACATCATTATTGAGCAGACCGATCCATTGACCGCGGGCGGCGCGCAGGCCGGTATTGACCGCCCCGGCAAAGCCCCGGCAACCGGTGTTGTGAATCACCCGCACGGCTGGGTGACAGGCCCTGAGCCAATCTTCTGTGCCATCCGTGGAATGGTCATCCACCACCAGAATTTCGGTTTGGCCAGTCCATTGAGCACGGGTCAGCGCAACATGCAGTGTGGGCAGGCATTGCTCCAGCAATGCGCGACCGTTAAAACTGGGAATAATAACAGTAAGCTCCAACGGTGCAGGCGATTCGGGCGATAAACCTGTTTTGTCGTGATCGCTTGAATTCAACATGCCAACTGCCTGCATTTCCACGCTCAACAGGCGATCCTTGTTGCCGGATGGCCACCGATGTTATCCTCGCCGGCGGGCAGCCGCAAGCCGAAGCGGATCAGCTATGTTTTTAAATCACGAATTTCGGATTAACTTCGCTCATTTGCATCTCCTGTACCGTTGTTTATAATCCATGGTTCGGGGGAACCGAAAGGTTGCCTGGGGATGACGGCGATTCCCGCAGGCTGTGGATTCCCTGGATAGACGAAGGAGTTAAGTTCGTATGCCCCATGTAATTGCCGAACCATGCATTGGTACGAAAGACACTGCCTGTGTGGCGGTTTGTCCGGTGGATTGTATTCATCCGCGCAAAGATGAAGGAGAATTCGGTCCATCAACCCAGTTGTATATCGACCCGGACACCTGCATTGACTGCGGACTGTGTGTGGATGAATGCCCTGTTAAGGCTATTTTCCCCGTGGATGATGTGCCGGCGGAATGGAAAAAATATATCGAGATCAATGCCGCCCATTACCAGAAAAAATAATCCCCTGTTATGAAAGGTGCCTATGCCCCCTCGCAGAACCAACACCCGGACCGCCGGAAAATCCGGAAAACCAGCCCCGCGCAAACCACGGTTTCAAACGTTTTCACGTCCTCGTGTGCGCGTGGCTAAAACCAGCAGCTTGGGCAAGGTTTATGTGGATTATAAGGATGTGGAATCCCTTAAAAAGATGCTTTCCCTGAACGGCAAAATTCTTTCCCGTACCCGCAACGGCGCTGCTGCCTTCGAACAACGCATGATTACCGACGCCATCAAGCGGGCCAGATTTCTGGGCCTGCTGCCTTATGTGGGATCCAGCATGCAGTAACGCCGGACAGGCCCGGCCATCATGGCAATATTCTGCACAGGCACCCGCTTGGAACTTCACTTTGATGGCCGTCCATCGCCATTGTGTGGCTGTATGGAGTGCCCTCCATGAGGGTCCGCGCAAGAATAGATTCGTTTTTTTCGCGGCCCCTTAACGCCGCACGCCAACTTTCTCGTTCCTCGCTGTCCGCGATTTCTCCGCGTTTGGTTTTCGTATTGTTGCTTGTGCTGCTTGGGCTAACTGCCGGCCACAGCCGAGCGGCTACGGCAACTGGCCCCGCGGTCCGTCTGAACTGCCCCATCGCGCCCAAGACCGGTCAATGGGCCTGTCTGCGAGTCTCTTTACCACCCAGCCGGGGCCAACCCATTGGCGTGAGTGTGCGCGACGTCCGCGGAGGTCCGGCCATCATGCGCACCATTCCCGCGGGCCGCAAAGCCGCACTCTTCCCGTTGCCCTTCTTGCAGCCCAATGATTTATCCGCGGATTCCTGGCCCGTTCGTTTGACCATTCATGCACCATCTGGCCAAACCCGGCGCGTAACCATTGCGGTATTTCGGCCCGCTGTGGGCCACGGTTTAATCCCCATTGCCACATCGCCGCAAACACGTTATTGCCTGGCGGACCTTGGTAACGCCTTTGCGCCGCAGGTGCTTGCCGCCATGCCTATTTCCCAACGTCAATTGCTGCACACCCCCGTTTTGGCTTTGGCGGCTTGCCGCTATCTTCTGCTGGATTCCCACAACCTGCGCAGCATACCGCTGAAGCGAGCATTGGCCCTGCTTTCGGCCAACATGGTGCTGATCTATCACGGCACCATGCCGCCACGCCGCTTCCCACAATTGCTTTGGACGCCGCTGCCGCAGGCTAAAGATTTTTGGCTAACGCCCTCCCCGTCGGGCTTACCCCTTAAGCCGCTTCCGCTGGTGGTCTGGCGGCTGGGCCAGATGCACTTGCCCCCGCTCACTGCACCACATGCCTGGTTGATGCTGCTGTGGGCTTGTATTCCCGTTGGATTGATTTTAATCCTGCTTGTGCGCCTGGCTACAAGCCGACCGTTTGTCGGCCTGGGACTGCTGGTGTTGAGCTTTACAATCTTTGCCGCTGCCGCCACTGCATGGCTAACGCCGGCCGGGCCGCAATTTCTGGCCCGGTGCCGCTGGACCAGCCAATGTGTGCCCGGCCAACTGGCCCGGATCAGCCAACTGGACCTGGCGGGTTCGCCCCGTGGTCAAACTTTGCGCCTTACCAACCAGGGGCCGCTGCCTCCGCTGCCGCTGGTGGCCTCGGCCCAGCAGTGGTTTGCTCTGCACGGGCAAATGAATTTGACACGTAGCGGCGGTTCGCTGAAACTGTTCCTGCCGCCCAATGCGGTGCAACCCGTTCTCTGCACCCACCTGCAAATCCAGCCGGCACTGCCCGGCCGGCCGTCCCCGGCCCAGTTTGCCTCCTGGCAGGTTCACATGCGGGCTTTGCAATGGCATCCGCACCAGTGTGCGTTTATGGTGGCCGGCCGGATGTTTCCTCTGTCCAAACCCACCCATGAAATGGCCTTTTCATTCTGGACCGAAAAGCAACCACCGCCCGTGCGTGTGGCTTTGCACTGCTGGTTTGTTGTGAGTTTTTCCGCCAACCGCAATTATCTTTTGCAGGTTTCCCGCAAATCACCGGTGTCTTTGCGGGTGATCAATTTCCTTCCTCAACCGACCGGGCACTAAAGGGGGGGCGCGGGCCAGCGGCCCGCAGATGGAAGATACGTATTATTGGGGAAGACAGGATGCAGGAGTCAGGAGACAGGGCGCGGGCTGGGACAAGCGGTCAGCATTCAGCAGTCAGCGATCCATGGGACGGCGGGGTTGATGAAGCGATCGGACAGTGTATGCCTGCGCGGACGGGGCGTCCAATTCACCAACTCTGCCTGCGGGAGAAGCACCCAGAGAAGCAGTCTCCAGGCTCAATGTTGTTGGCACGCGGGCCGTTTGCCCCAGCCCGGCCGCCGCCTCGTGGATGGTTACATTATCTTTTGCTCCATGGCATTAAAACTTCGTTTGCCATACCATAACAATCGACGTCACCTTCAAGTGTCGGCCATGCGGTTGCCGTCTCGCGCAGGGTCCGTAAACCTTGGAACAATTGCAGCCAAATCTAAACCTTCGCCGGCGTAAGACCCGCGCGTGGGCTTCTGAGCGACAATCGCGGCGGCCATCATGGTCCGCAGATGCTCATGACCGCGCCGGCGCACAGCGCGCTCCAACGCTTCCAAACGCTGGTCTGGCGGGGCAGCGCGTAACGCCTGTTTGAAGGCACGCAGCGTAAGCACGGCTTGTTTGGCCACCAGTCGTTCACCATCGTCAAGATGGATGAAGTTATCCATAACCTGCTTGAACTCCTGATTTACTACCAATCCGGATCGCGCGTGACCAAGGGCACCAGGCGACTTGGAACCGCACGACGGACTTAATTTCATATTTGATCGCGGCAGTGTAAAAAAGTTAAAAAAGAATTCGC
>JAJZNX010000179.1 GCA_021852275.1 Planctomycetota bacterium
GGCCGATACCGGCTCCGGCGAGCTGTTAATAGATGGGTGTAAGGCTGGATTATTCCCCCTTGGGCCCCGGAAGGCATGTCCGTTGGCAAACAGAAGTCTGTTTGCCGGCGTGGTTGCTTCTTGTGTCGCCGCTGAGACTGTTTGGGCGTAGGCAGCAAGCGTTTTGCCTTGGCGCATTACCAATTAGGAACATAAACATGTATAATAACTTAGATATATTAGTACCATATTCTTGGCGGCATCCGGATTTGCAAGACGGTGCGACCATGCACGAACTGGCCTGCCGTTGTGGCGGCCTGGACGTGAATTCACGCTATGCCTATTTGCTGCTGGCCCACCATTTTCGCCACACCTGTCTGCTGGGTGCTGTCGGCGGCAAGACAGTGGGGTTTGTCAGCGGCTACTGGATCCCCGGCTCTAGGAGTGAACTCTTTGTCTGGCAGATTGGCGTAGACCCCGCTTGGCGCATTCGCGGTGTGGCCGGTTCTATGTTGCGGGAACTGATCCGGCGGTTGGACAAGAAGCCTTGCTTCATCCAAGCCACAGTGGGGCGATCCAATCAGGCTTCGCGCCGGCTGTTTGCCGGTCTGGCCCGGCACCTCGGTTGCCGTCTGACCGAAGGTGTTGGCTATAAAGAGGAGCTTTTCGCGCCTGAGACCCATGAGGCTGAGGAGACCATACGTTTGGGACCCATGCCCCGTATCTGAAACAGGAGTTCCAGATCAGGCACTGCATACCTTTAACAAGGAGAATATCATGATCTTTAATAGCCGCGAATCGCAGGTAAGGAGCTATTGCCGGGCATTCCCAGCGGTGTTCCACCGGGCGGTGGGATCCTGCCTCTATGACGAGTCGGGCCGGCGGTATATCGACTTCCTGGCAGGGGCTGGAACCCTGAATTATGGACACAACAATCCGGAAATAAAAAAACGGGTGTTGGAATACCTGCAGAGCGACGGGCTGATCCATGGTTTGGACCTGCACACGCGGGCGAAACGGGAGTTTCTCGAAGCGCTGGAGAAATTCATCTTCAATCCACTTGGACTTGACTACAAAGTGCAATTCCCCGGCCCCACCGGAACCAACGCCGTGGAGGCGGCCATGAAACTAGCGCGCAAAGCAACCGGACGCGCGGGCATCATTGCCTTTACCAACGGCTATCACGGAATGACTGCGGGTTCATTGGCCGCCACGGGCAACACGTACCACCGGCAATTTCCAGGCGGAATATGGGGGAACGTGCGTTTTATGCCATTCGATGGATACTTTGGTCCAGAAACCGATACTTCGGCCTACTTGGAAAAATTTCTGGATGATCCAAGCAGCGGGGTGGATAAACCTGCAGCGGTCCTGCTGGAGACGGTCCAAGGTGAAGGGGGGGTGAATGTTGCGTCGTTTGCGTGGCTGGCGCGCATCGAAAAGCTGTGTCGCGATCGTGATATCCTGCTGATTGTCGATGACATCCAAGCCGGCTGTGGACGCACTGGCACGTTCTTCAGCTTTACCCCGGCTGGCATCACGCCGGATATCGTCACGCTCTCTAAGGCGTTGGGCGCGGTCGGGCTGCCTCTGGCCGTGGTGCTTATGCGGCCGCACCTGGATTGCTGGGAACCGGGCGAGCACAACGGTACGTTCCGCGGCAACAATCTGGCATTTGTCGCCGCCACCGAGGCCTTGCGACGGTATTGGTCCGATGATAAGCTCACGCGGACTGTCCAACATAAGTCGCGCCGTGTCAGGACGCGTCTGCGCATACTGACGGAGCGGTGTCCCCAAGCCGAGGCTGTGGTGCGCGGCCGCGGATTGATGGTGGGATTGGCCTTTACGCAAAAGCCGCACTTGGCCAAACGGGTCTCGCAATTGGCATTTGAAGAAGGACTCGTAGTCGAGACGTGCGGCGGCCATGACCACGTTTTGAAATTTCTCCCTTCATTGCTCACGCCGGATGACCTCTTGGATGAAGGAATGGATTTACTGGAACAGGCCCTGCACCGGGCCATGGAGGAAAAAGACGCTCAGATATCAACTCTGGTGGCGCCGGAAGAAATGCTTGATGTTCATTTAGATAAGGAGATTTAGGAAATGATTGTGCGCACTCTGGAAGAGATTATTAATACCCCTCGGGATACCAAGGCACAGAATTGGTGCAGCCGACGGCTGTTGTTGCGCGAAGACGGCGTGAACTTTTCGCTGCACGACACGATCATCTATCCCGGCACCGAAACCCTGATCTGGTATCGCCATCACATTGAGGCTGTTTACTGCATCGAGGGTGAAGGTCAAGTGGAAGAAACGGCCACTGGCAAGGTACACACCATTCGACCCGGCACGCTTTACACCCTGGACGGCCATGAGCGGCATCTGTTGCGCTGCACGAAGCGACTACGGCTGATATGCGTATTTAGCCCCGCGCTCACCGGTGGAGAAGTCCACGATGAAAACGGTGTGTACCCGGCTGCGACTGCACCTGAAGCATAGAAACCCTGTCTATCGGGGCATAGCTGCGCTGATCAGAACCGGCCGATTGCAGAAACGGAGCCTCAACTCGGTGCCAGGCTGGCGCAATACGGCTTGGAATACAGCCACCCTAGGGTTCATAGTGCAGCGTACACTTCAAAGGAGTCTGATGATGACAGCCATGATCTCTGACATGTATCCATCTCGCACCGGCGAATCAGCCACCATGACCGTCCGCCAAGATCCAGTGCTCTGGTCCCGCCAAGCCGGCACTGCCGAACCCGAGGGTCCCCTGAGCGCCGATAAGCTGGATCAATTTGACCAGCAAGGTTTTTTGTTTCTTCCAGCCGTGTTTTCCACCAACGAAGTTCACGAACTGCTGCTGGAACTAGCGAGACTGGGCGAACAACCCGACCTGCGGGCGTCGCCCGAATGCATCATCGAACCTCGCTCTCAGGCCGTACGCTCTATTTTCAATGTACATCGCCGGAGTCAGGTGTTCGCGCGTCTCGTGGCTGATGCACGACTCTCTGCAGCCGCGGCACAAATTCTTGGCAGCCCCTTATACGTGCATCAGTCGCGCGTTAATTTCAAGCCCGGGTTCCACGGCGAAGAGTTCTATTGGCATAGTGATTTTGAGACGTGGCACGTGGAAGATGGCATGCCGCGCATGCGTGCCATCAGTTTTTCCCTGCTGCTGACTGCTAACAATCAGTTCAATGGCCCTTTGATGGTGGTTCCAGGTTCGCACCGACAGTTTGTTGCCTGTGTGGGCCGCACACCAGCGGAACATTTTAGACAGTCTCTACGAAAACAGGAGTATGGTGTTCCGGATGACGAAAGTCTGACGACGCTGATAACGACTGGCGGTATCGAGGCCCCCTGCGGCCCGGCGGGGTCGCTGCTGATTTTCGATTGCAACCTTATGCACGGTTCAGCGGGAAATCTTTCACCTTGGCCACGCAGCAACGTATTTATCGTTTTCAATCATGTGGACAACCGTCTGGTCGATCCATTTTGCGGTCTGCCTCCGCGGCCGGATTATATCGCCACCCGCAATGAAGGAGCACTTTAAATGCAAGCATCTCAGGATCTCGCCTCTCCCCACGTTACTGAAGCGGGGTTGCGCCGCGCCATCGCTGCGGCCGCAATCGGCAATTGCACGGAGTGGTTCGACTTCGGCGTTTATGGTTTCCTCGCCGCCACCATCGGTAAAGTGTTTTTTCCGTCTGGTAGCCCCTCGACTGAACTGCTCAAATCCTTTGGTGTTTTCGCCGTCGCCTTCGCTGCTCGCCCTTTCGGCGGATTCTTTTTTGGGCCACTTGGGGACAAAATTGGGCGACAGCGCGTGCTTGCGGTCACCATCCTGTTGATGGCGGGTTCGACGTTTGCCATCGGCTTGCTTCCAGGCTATATGTCGATCGGTGAGTTCGCGCCGCTGTTGCTGGTGCTGGCGCGTTTGATCCAGGGGTTTTCCACCGGCGGCGAATATGGCGGGGCAGCAACGTACATGGTCGAGAGTGCCCCGATCAAGCGGCGCGGCCTCTATTGCAGTTGGCTGGAGTTTGGTAGCTTGACCGGATTCGCGCTGGGGGCAGGACTGGTTACGCTGCTGACCTCTCTGCTTTCCGCACCGGCGATGGCCTCTTGGGGCTGGCGAGTGCCGTTTCTCGCTGCTGCACCACTCGGGATTATTGGCCTCTACCTGCGATTTCGGCTCAAGGAAACGTCCGCATTCGAAAAACTCCGACAATTGGATTTGCTTGCCAAGTCACCACTGCGCGAGCTTTTCATAAATCATTGGCGCCAGGTGCTGATCGTTCTGGGGTTTGTAGTTTTGCTCAACGTGGCCGATTACGAATTCTTGGCATATATGCCCAGTTACCTGCAGGATGCGCTGCATATGAGTAGACTCATGGCCCTGCTGCTTCCCTTTCTAATGCAGCTTGCGATGATCGCGATGGTTGTGCCCGTTGGATGGTTGGCCGACCATATTGGCGGTAAGAATATTCTTTTGGCGTCTTGCATTGGATTCTTGCTGCTTTCCTACCCGGCTGTCAAGCTGATGACCGACGGCAGCATTGTCGGTGTCTTTGGCGGACTGTTTATCCTCGGGTTCCTGCTTGTGTTGTTGCTGGGAACAGAACCCATGATGCTCTCGCCGCAATTTCCCACCCCAGTGCGATACGGTGGGTTTGCCATTGCCTATAACGTATCGACTTCGGTGTTCGGAGGAACCGCCGCTCTCGTTGTAACCTGGCTGGTCAAGATCACACACAACAATAATATGCCCGCCTACTATCTCATTGCCGCAGCGGCGGTGGCCCTGGTGCCCATTTTACTGATGCGCCGGACTACGGGCCGACCACTCCTTGGCTCTTAGTGCGGATATTTCATCCGTGGTGACGCACGGCGGTCCGCTGCCCTCGGGTCGGTTCGAAGGGTCAACGACGTCCGGCTTTTGGTACCATCTGGCAACATGGCCCTGGCTCCCTGCCGAAATCGAAAAGTGATATCGACCCACAATTTTACACGGCACCGGACATGGGCGGAATTTACTTGCGGTCTCTCCGGCCTGCGGTTTAGAATCTCTGAAACCTGATTTGGATTTGGGTTGGTCAAATGCGTTAAGTGAAGGAGTGAAAATGGCAGCGGTCTTTTCTCGCCGGCGCATGCTGGGCTTGTTGGCGCTGGCCGGTGCAGGCACCTGGATGTCTGCCGGCGAGGCTGCAGCTTGGGTAGATCCTTATGTCTGGCCCAGGTACAAAAGTAAAGTCCATTTTTATATTCGCGGCCGCTATCGCTACGTAGTATCCAATGATATTCCCGATCACATGGTGGGAAAATTTCCTGATCCCGGCTGCCCCAATACCATTCGTCCGCAAGATTTTCATTTCCGTATGCCCCTGCATCCATCGAGAGCCGGGCATTTTACACCGCTGACCAACCGCATGGATTTCGGCATCGCCCGCGACGGCGTGGTGTTTGATCCGGGAACCGCTGATTTCTGGCACCATCAGCGTGATTCAGTCTGGAATTTCGAATTGATGACCGGCTTCGGAAATCTCGGTCTCGACCAAAGCCATGGCCATGTCCAACGCGATGGTACCTACCATTACCATGGCCTGCCTGCCGAATTCATCAAGGCGAGTCATGCGTGGGAAAAGATATTTCTCATTGGCTACGCTGCCGATGGCTTCCCCATTTACGGGCCATGGGGCTACCGAAAACCGCATGATGCCCACAGCGGAATCAAAATTTTGCGCTCCGGCTACCGGATTAAAACCGGCTGGCGACCCAAGCCGCCTCATGGCCCCGGCGGCAGATATGACGGAAAATATGCCGGAGATTTTGAGTTTGTCCCCGGCGGCGGAGATTTAGATCAGGCCAATGGCCGCTATGGGGTCACACCTGAATATCCACACGGCACCTATTATTATGTCATCACCGAGACCTATCCGTTCGTCCCGCGCTATTTCCGCGGCACACCGGATCACAGCTTTTTCAAGCGTCCACCGCATGATGGGTTCCGCCGCCGCTGGTCGCGTGGACCAGGTGGATTTCCACCCGGTTTCAGAACGCCGCCATTTGGGCCGCCGGGCGGTGGATAAAGAGCCGTGCTACCAACACCGGATCCTGCAAGTTAGCGTCACCTGCCGGTGGAATATATTTGTTTTGGATGTTCATGACGATGAAATGGCCGGGCCGTAATGTCTTGAGATCAGCCTCAACGAAGCGCAAGCAACGTGGCAGATATGGCTGGGTGCGTTGTCTTGTCGGAGTATCGATTGTGGTAGCCGCTTTGGTAATTATGACCGGTTGCGGCACCCAAATTCGCAATGTTACCGCTAATGCTCGCTATAAAACGGCATTTCAGCCCGGCTGCATTTACGTTCTGCGCCAATCCGCACTGCTGGAGGTCTGGAACCATCCCACCCGATACGCCTTGATTTCCAACTCAGCGGCCAATTTGCGCTGGCCGCCGCCCGAATGCGGGCCTTGGGTTTATGAAATCAGGAATCATGATCATCGAGATTACGATAAATCTGGCATTCAACAATGCCCACCGGCTTCGCTGGCACGTTTGAAGCAGGAGGAATTACGACCGAATCGTGATGCACATGTACATCGCCAATACGCACATCGCCCGGAAAATCCGTTTCGCACCCATCACCGCCGGCAAAATCCTTGGATTCGTACCGATTGCCCTGCTGGCACCCGAATTAAAATTATCGGTGTGGATCTGCTAAGCCAGGGCCGCCGCCGCCAACTTATGCCGCTGGGAACCATACTCACCGGCCCGCTGGCCGGCCTCCACGTGTGGCTGGGCGGCATCAGTTACGTCAATCCGTTTACGCACTTACTGCAAGCAAACCCGATATATCTGGCCGGCCCAAAATCCGTGCAGTAATCGCCAGGCTGCGGTCCTATGCCCTTATCGCGTCTTCCGGCGAAGCGGAGGTTACCCCTTCAGTCGGGGGCACGGGCGGATGGCGGCGATGCCGATGGGATTTAAGCCACGTCTGAAACTCCTCCAGGTAAACGTAGAACACCGGCGTAACCAGAAGAGTTAAAAACTGGGAGAACAGCAAACCGCCAACCACCGCCAATCCCAATGGCCGGCGCGTTTCGGAATCCGCACCAATGCCGATGGCAATCGGCAGCGTACCCAGCAGGGCCGCCATCGTGGTCATCATGATGGGACGGAACCGCACGCTGCATGCCCGATAAATGGCCTCTACCGGGCTGGCCCCTTTATCGCGTTCCACAATGGCAAAGTCCACCATCATGATGCCGTTCTTTTTCACCAGACCAATCAACATAATCACACCCACAAATGCGTACAGGTCCAGAATTTTTCCGAAAATCATCAGGGTCAGCAACGCCCCCAGCCCGGCAAAGGGCAAGGCGGTGAGAATGGTAACCGGATGTATAAAGCTTTCATACAAAATGCCCAGGACAATATAAATCACGACCACGGCCACCAGCAGCAGAACACCCATGTTGATCACCGCCTGCTTGAAAAGCTGGGCCGCACCCTGAAATTGCGTGATGATCTGCGGCGGCAGCGTGGCTTTGGCGGTTTTCTGAATTTCGTCGACAGCCTTGCTTAAGGAATAGTTGGACGCCACGTTAAACGAGATGGTTACCGATGGAAATATCCCCGTCTGGTTAATCATCAGCGGGCCAAGACTTTTGGTTACATGCGTTACCGCATTGAGCGGCACCAACTGCCCGGTGCTGGAGGTTACGTACAAAAGCGAAAGGTCTTCCGGATTGCGCTGGTACTTTGGTTCAGCCTCCATAATGACTTCATACTGCGCCTGGGGGTCGTAAATGGTGGAAATCTGTTCCTGACCGTAGGCCAGGCCCAGCGCATCTTCAATGGCCTGGTGGCTTACGCCCAGAATCTGGGCCCGGTTATCATCGGGCACAACATTCACCTGCGGGGTTTTAATCAGCAGATCGTTGTTTACCTCTTCCAGACCGGGTAACCGGCGGAGTTTGTCCGTGAGAATCGGGGCGTATTTGTATAAAGCCGCGGTATCCGGGGACATCAGCGTATATTGATATTCCGCTTTGGTAAGCTGTCCGTTGACATTGATCGGCGGAATGTTCTGCAAAAATGCCTTGATGCCAACCACACGGGAAAATTCAGGCCGCAGTTCACTGATCACCTGGTCTGTGGTCAGGGGTCGGTCCCCTGCGGGTTTCAGATGAAAAAACATGTCCCCGCCATTGGTGGCACCAAAGGGGCCGCCGCCTATCAGAGACATAAAATTGTCTACATTGGGGTTGTTGCCAACCATTTTGGCCAGGGCCTGCTGGTGCTTCACCAGGGAATCAAAACCAATGCCTTCTGCCGCCTGGGTGGCCACCAGAATATGCCCGCTGTCACCGGCGGGAATAAAGCCTTCCGGTATCGTGGCCAGCAGATGCAGGGTAAGCCACAATGTGGCGATGGAAAGAATGGCCACCAGCAGCCGGGCCTTGAGCATGCCGCGCAGCAGCCAGAGATAAATTTTAAGAGACCGGTCAAACAGGCCTTCCATGAAGCGATAGAGAAAATTGTGGCGCCGGTGCCGCTCATCTTTGAGAATGCGGCTGCACAGCATGGGGGTAAGCGTCAGAGAGATGGCACCGGAAAATAAAATGGCCGCCGCCAGAGTAATGGCGAATTCGTTGAGCAGCCGTCCGATGATGCCGCCCAGAAAGATAATGGGAATAAACACCGCCACCAGTGAAAGGGTCATGGAAATAATGGTAAAACCGATTTCCCGCGACGCATTGAGCGTGGCCTGCATGGGCGACTCGCCCATTTCAATATGTCTATAAGAGTTCTCCAGCATCACCACCGCGTCGTCCACGATAAAACCGACCGCCAGGGTAATGGCCAGCAGCGAAAAATAGTCGATGGTGAAGTGCATCTCATACATGACGGTAAACGTGCCCACAATGGCCAGGGGCATGGCAATCACCGGAATGATGGTGGCCCGCACGCTTTTGAGAAAACCGAAGATGACCAGTGTAACGAGAATCAGCGCCAGCCCCAGCGTGAGTTTAACATCCGCCACGCCGGCGCGGATGTCCAGTGATTTATCATACATGGTGGTAAGCGTTACCGACGCCGGAATGCTTTCCCGCAGCTTGGGCAGCAGTTTTTCAATGTTGTCCACCACCTGAATGGTATTGGCGTCAGGCTGCTTTTGAATGGCCAGAATCACCGCCGGCCGCCCTTTGCCGTGGGCATAATACCAGGCTTCTATTTTGTCATTCACCACACTGTTAATCACATGGGCCACCTGGTCCAGCCGCACCACCGCTCCGGTGGTCTTGTTGTATTGCACAATCAGCGGGCGATAGGCTGCGGCATTGGTCAACTGGCCGTTGGAATACACCTGGTAGGCCTTATGTGCCCCCCAGATCGTGCCCGTAGGCTGGTCCACATTGGCCGCCTGAATGGTCTGCATCAACTGATCCACCCCGATGCCCCGGGCCGCCAGAGCCTTGGGGTTTACCTGAATACGTACCGCATAGGTCTGAGCACCAAACACATTCACCTGCGCCACACCATCCACTTCCGATATGGAATCGCCAAGCAGATTTTCCGCGTAATCATCCACCGTATACATGGGCAGGGTTTTAGATTCCAGCACCAGCAGCAAAATCGCCTGCTCAGACGGATTGACCTTCCGGTAGGTCGGCGGATTGGGCATATTGTGCGGCAATTGCCCGGAGGCCTGCGAAATAGCCGCCTGAACATCCTGCGCACAGTTGTTGATGTTGCGATGCAGGGCAAAGGTAAGCGTAATGGAGGTGGACCCCTGCGAACTTTGGCTGGTCATGGCTTGCAGGCCGGCAATCTGCGTGAACTGCTTTTCCAGTGGTGTGGCCACGGATGAGGCCATGGTAGCCGGATTAGCTCCGGGCAATGAAGCGCTGACCACAATGGTCGGAAAGCCCACATCCGGCAGGTCGCTTACCGGCAACTGCCAATAAGCCATGACGCCGAAAATAACCAATGACAACATCATCAGGGTGGTGGCCACCGGGCGGCGGATGAATAATGCTGATAAATTCATGGCCGGTCCTTCGGCGCAGCCGAGGGTTGAGTTGTCCGCAGCGCGGGGGTGCGGCTTTTGCCTGTGGTGGAAACGCTTCGGGCCGGGCCTGTCAGACCGTGTTTCACCACTTCCACCGCTTTGCCGTCAACCACATTCAGTTGGCCATCGGTGATGACAGTTTCCCCGGCGGCAACACCCTTGGTAATAACGGCCATATCGTTGTAGGAAAAGGCTTCTTTTACTGTATGCATCTGGGCTATGTTGCCCGGTTTAAGCACAAAAACATATTCGCCATTCTGGCCGGTCTGCACCGCCTGAACGGGCACCACAACCGCATTTTTTTTAACCGCCACCTGCAGTGTGGCATCCACAAATTCGCCCGGCCATAATTCTTCCCCGGTATTGGCAAACGTGCCCATCAGTTGAATGGAACCCGTGGAATCATTGACGGCATTGTCAATAAAGCTCAAAAAACCTTGTAATTGCGGACCCGGTGCGCCATGCGCATGGGCATAAACAATCAACCGCGGATCAGCCCGCTGCGCCGCAAGAATGGAATATAGATCTGCCTGCGGCAGCGAAAACGAAACATAAATTGGCTTCATCTGGTTGATCACCACCAGATTGGTGGTGGTGGCTTTTACATTGGTGCCCACATACGCCTGCAAATTCCCGGCCTTTCCGGCCAGGGGCGAGCGAATGGTGCAGTAGCCCACGTTGATTTCTGCGGTTGTTACGCCGGCCTGGGCGGAATCCACGGCCCGCCTGGCCGCCACCAGCGACGCTTTGCCATTGGCCACATTGGCTTTGGCCTGATCATAGGTGGATTTATAGGCGTCATACTGGGTAACGGCTAATGCCCCGTTGGCGGTGCCAATTTTCTCGGCCCGCTGCCAATCCGCCAATGCATCCACATACGCCGCCTGATAACCATCCAGTTTAGCCTGGGCCACCACCACATTGGCCCGGGCCTGGGCCAATGCCGCCTGAGCTTGCAAAAGAACCGCCACAAAAGGCCTTGGGTCCAGCGTGAAAAGTACCTGCCCTTTCCGCACATCTTCGCCCGGCTGGATACGCACCGCACTGATAATGCCATCCACCTGCGTTTGCAGCGTTACCGACGATACCGGCTGTACCACACCGATATTGGTGAATTGCACCGGCACATTTTCCAGCCTGGCCACCGCTACTTTCACCGGTGGAGGCAATACCGCGGGCGGGGCGGCGGTCTTTTTGGCACATGCCGGCAAAACCAGAATGGCCAGCAGTAAAACCGCTGCCCACAAAACCTGCGCCCGTGTCAAAAAACAGATGGGATTTCGAAGAGCCTTCAAAACCGGTGCTCCGGATTAACAGTAACCCCTGGTGCCGGCCTGTAATTTTCGCCGATCCAGCAATTTCGCCAGTATAGTCCGCGCAGCGGCCTTGGTCTATAAGGTATCAGCATTGAGTGTGGTCAAAGTTGTAGCCAAAGGTGTCGAACACAGGCTAAAGGCATTCCGCCAGCTCGCCACCCCATTTAGCCGCAGGCATTGTGCCCGCGCGTCGTCCGCACCCAACCACCCGCTGATCGTCCCCCCGAATATCCGAGCCGCGTTCGGAAGGAAGCGGCCCATCACCCATCAACCGATACGCATTTGCCCCATTTTAGCCCATCCGAACCCCCACCCCAAACCCTGCCAGATCATTGTCGTTTAGCCGCATCCGCTTGTGGTGCGATCATCCGGAAACAACGCACCACCCCGCTCCGTCCTTTGCGTACCTTTGTGGCCATTGTGGATTAATCTTTCCCGTCGTCCTTCGCCTGATTCAATCTTCCTTCTCGTTCTCCACGCGGCGGTGAAAAAAACTGACCGCTGACCGCCGACTGCTTCGCTCCCCGTTGAGGCACGGATGCCGAAATCCTCGAAGTGGCAGGAGCCAGACATCGGGACTGATTGCTGAAAGCTGATCGCTAATCGCGGGCCGCAGCCCGCGCCCCCGTCGTCCTCTGCGTCCGGAGTTTATCCCGCTTGCCTATAACAACATTTAGTCATCGGGACGTCTCTGCGTGAGGCCCGCCCCCTGTGTCCGGAGTTTATCCCCCTCCATACCCCGCCTATCACCCATCAGCGGAACTCCCGATGGAAGGCTCATTCCCGATGGCTATCGGGATGCAGTCGAGTCTCGTTCCGTCTGACAAGTAAATATGTGTAACGCAATTATAGCGCAGCCATGGGGACCGTTTCCTAGGATCGCGGGCATCTTGCCCGCCCCAGTAGCCGGTTGGGCCCCTCCAACCGCGGCAAAAAAATGTAGCACAGACATTCCTGTCTGTAATTTTGTACGCCGTCCACTCCGGTGGCCGCTCTTTTCCCCATTATATTCCTTGATCTCTAATGTTAAGGCAGGATGCCGAAATCCTCGATGCGGCAGGAGCCAAGCATCGGGATTAAGGCAGGATGCCGAAATCTCCTGGCGCGCCGGGACAGGCCTCTGCGGCCAAAGGCCGCATGTGCGCCGCATCGCCGGGATTGTAAATGTTCTCCACCTGATTCACGATTTGCGTACCCGCCGTATCGGCATAGCTGGTTAATAGATAGGCTAACCCTTGACTATTGTACGCGGTATCAATCCGCAGAATGCTGCCATTAACACCAGCCCTCCCGATGGCCATCGGGATAACGGTATCGCTGATCTGCCGGCCGAGGGTGTCACAATTAGGGTGCACGTGCGACATCTTCTATACGCAATAGGTGACTGTCCCGAACGCCCGATCACCATAACCGGTGCGCACACCACAATCAAATACTAGCTGCGTCCCCGTATCGCTCTCCGCCATCCCTTGGAACAAATTATTCACCAGCGGTACTGTGCCCGTGGGTGTTGCTGACCAATTGGCGTTGAGAATGGTGATGGTACCGTAAGGGCTGTACACATACCGCTGCATTACCTGCCATGTGTCAGAGATTGCGTTGTAGCCGATCACCGTGGTGGTGTTGAGTGCGCCCGCGGAGCGGCTCAGTTCATTTGCATATTCAGCTTCAACCGCACGAAATCCCGTCCCGCTTTCGCGGGTGTGCGCCACAGCGCCGGGATCCCAATTCGCATCTTGCGCGAAGTAAAGCCGATTGTTGGGCTGGATAATACCGCCAGAGTATGTATCTTGTAAGACTGAGGCGTTAATATACGCCGCACTCCACACCATCTGCGATGTTACATTGGAATTCGCGGTTCCATTCGTGCGAGTTTCGATGGCCTGCCAACTGGAATCGTAGTAGGTGTATTGCACGGTACCCGGTGCGGCCACGCATTCCTGTCTCGCGAAGCGACCCGCTTGTCTTATGGATTCTGCGTCAACCATTACCATACGGCGACCAACCTTGAAGCCCCAGATTACCGTGGGCCTATTATACAAAAACTTTGTTCCATGGGGCAATGGTGGTGAAAAGGGACAAAACAAAAAAACTAGCTGCGTCCCCGTTTCACTCCCCGAATTACACTCCACCAAAGCTTGCCGAGGGACCATGCTCTCGGAGTTGGAGCGAGTCCTACTGCTTAAGCCTTTCCCCGGTTTTCCAATTGACCACAAGATCGATCGCCTTAAACATATTCGTGAAAAGCTTAACGCTTACGTCCGTGATCTGCACGAGCCTATTGGCAAGGCAGGATGGACACCGTATTCCATTATGGGGCACGCTGCGATGCTGCAGTCCGTGCCGCTTTTGCTCCCATCATTACCAGGAATCAAAAATTGGACGCACAAGGATGTTGAAGATTACAAAGATTTGATCAAACTGCTGTCCCGGCAGTTGGACGCGGTCTGGCCCCCTGCAGAACACGTCTGGCAGGGAAGTCGGCTTACCAGTCTGCCTATGCATATTCGCCAGGGACTAAGTGACTTGCTCCCGCGGTTACTTGAAGAATTACAGGCATTGACCCCACTCGCGAAGACCGTTTCTGAAATTCTCGGCCTCGCCCCAGCGACCGCCCTGCTTGACGTCCGCACCCAAACGTGCGTGGCGCGGCTGATACTCGAAAGCCCGATAGTTTCGCTTGAATTGATTCAGGATGACCGAGAGAGCGAAACGGGGACGCAGCTAGTTTCACACGCGACTCCTCCTTTTGTCCCTGCTTTCCGGACGGTCTCCTGAGCGGATCGTGTGCTCCAGGCCCAACCTGCCCGCCATGGCCTGTTTCCATCAACTTTGGCCGACTTGGCCGGACGAACGCGAGTATACCTCACGTGCAGCGCCCAATCAAATCCCGCACCGCCACTTTTTTCGTTACCTCCGTTACCTTCTGTAAGCCACGTGCTTGGCTCTCACCCCAGCCAAGCTGGCT
>JAJZNX010000171.1 GCA_021852275.1 Planctomycetota bacterium
TTCCAAGCCCATAACGCCAATGGCCCCAACACAATTAAACGCATAGAAGCGAGTTATTCTTCTTATATGCGGCGGGAGAAATGGTGGCATGGCAACCTTTTTACTGGTGCAATATTATGACTAAAAATGCTTCTGAAAATGCCCTATCCCGGCGACACTTTCTGGTAACGTCAGCCATGCTCGCAGTGGCGGGTGAGCTTGGTCGGCTGGCTGCCTCCCCAGAACAACTGCAGCAGCACCCAACGCCGCAGGCGGCCACCATGCAGCAGCAGTTGGCCATTCTCGAATTGCGGCGGTACATCTATCTGCGAACTGGCCAGCAACCCGTCATAACAGGCAGCATGCACCAACTTGACTCAGCAGAACTGGTCGTTGGCGATAAGACCAACCCGGCCGTAGCCAAACTCTGTGCCGGGCAGCCATGGCAGCAGCAAGCGATGGATCTAGGCCCGCAGGAATATCTTCTGCAAAGCTTGCTGCTGGCCGGAAAACCACGTGTGCTTATTGTCGGCGGTGACAGCATCGGCACGCTTTATGGAGCTTACCGATTTATTGAATTGCTTGGCGTTCGATTTTACCTGCACGGCGACGTCATCCCTGAGGGGCGCCTTCCCTGGCCGCTGCCAAGCGTCTCTGAAAGAGGCAAACCTTTGTTCAACCTCCGCGGCATTCAACCATTTCACGACTTTCCGGAAGGACCCGACTGGTGGAATCAGCAGGACTATCTGGCAATCATCGGCCAGTTGCCAAAAATGCGGATGAATTTCATCGGATTACATTGCTACCCCGCCGGCCCCGTCGGGCCGGAGCCGGCGGTCTGGATTGGCCTAAACCGGGATGTCGCCCGATCGGGCGAGGTGGCGGCCAGCTATCCCGCCGCCTGGGCCAACACCGCACGCAATGGTGCTTGGGGATACGCCGCCATGAAAACCGACGAATTCTGCGCAGGGGCCTCCATGCTTTTTGACCACAACACCTATGGTCCGGAGGTCATGCAGAGCCTGATGCCCGCACCCACAACGCCCAACCAATGCAACGAGTTGTTTAATCGCGTGGGACGCATGTTTCAGACAGCTTTTTCCTGGGCCAAAAGCGTCGGCGTAAAAACCTGCCTTGGCACCGAAACACCTCTGACCATTCCGCCGGCCGTACAGCAGCGACTGCGCGCCGCCGGCCTGAACCCTGCGGATATCACCACTGTTGAGAAACTCTACAAAGGAATCTTCACACGCATCGCACGAGCCTGCCCCACTGACTACTACTGGCTCTGGACACCGGAGGCTTGGACTTGGCGAGGCAACTCCCCTGAGCAGTTTGGGGCTGTTGTGCGAGACATTCAGGCGGCCCTGCATGCGCTGACGGCAACCCAATCGCAAATTAAATTAGCCACCTGCGGCTGGGTGCTGGGGCCCCAGGGCAATCGCGCGGCCCTCGATAAAATTTTGCCCAAAGATGTCCCCATGAGCTCCATCAGCCGCGATGTCGGCAACATACCTGTGGATCCCGCGTTTGCCGCCATTCACGGCCGCGATCGGTGGGCCATACCCTGGCTCGAAAACGACCCGCATCTGACCTCGCCACAGCCTTATGCAGGGCGCATGCGTTTTGATGCGGTGGCCGCTCATACCTATGGTTGCACCGGATTATTCGGAATTCATTGGCGAACAAAAGCCGTCGCACCGAATATATCCGCCTTGGCCGCCGCCGGCTGGGACCAGTCGTGGGCCCCTTCCAATGCCTCGATTGCCTCCATATCACACTTCCCAAACCCCCAGGCAGCCAAAGACCGCTCCATGCCTATTGATGATTTTTACCTCGATTACGCAACAGCTCATTTCGGCCCCAATGTCGCCAGGGAGGTACAGGATATTTTCTGCGAGATTGACGGCCCCAAGATGCCTCGATCCGTCACTTGGACGACCGGTCCCGGTGATATTTTAGTTCAACGGGCGCCTTGGAGCAGCGTTCGCCGCAGGTGGACATTTGTAGACCGCTTCGCAGCCATTGCGCCGCGGGTGATGGGCCGATCCTGCCAGGAGCGATTTCAAGATCAGCTTAACACATTTCGCTACGCGCGTGAGCAAGCACATCTCGGGTGCCTTCGGGGATCGCTGGATTCCGCTGTGCAGAAGTTGCTCAAGACCGCGGCTCCCGCCCAACGAAAGCAGATACTCAACAAAGCCCTGGCAATTCGCCTGAAGATGACCCAGCATTGGGCTAAAATGATGCGGTATCTGCTCGCAGCCGTGTCCACTCGCGGCGAACTCGGAACGCTGGCCAATCTTGAGCAACACACACGAACCCGCAATCAGTTTCTCAACCTACACGATACAGTCCTGGAGCACGAGCTTGGGCACGCGCTGCCAGAAACCGCAAACCTCGTTATGACATACCAAGGTGAACCCCGCCTGATCCTCCCGACCTTGCGTACCAGCATCCAGCGGGACGAATCATTGGAACTTCAGGTGCTGATTCTTGCCGACGCCACAGAATCATCCATCACCGGCGCTCTGATGTGGCGACCATTGGCCAAAGGAAGGTTCAAATCTATTGCGCTACAGCACATCCACCGCGGGGTCTACCGGGCGAAACTGCCCCCGATGCCCAAACGTGTGGAAATATTTGAATATTATATTCAGGCCAATGTCAAAGATCGCGTCCTGCATTTTCCGCCAACGGCACCCCGGCAGAACCAAACCGTTGTCGTCGTGCCAGATTACATGTGA
>JAJZNX010000084.1 GCA_021852275.1 Planctomycetota bacterium
GATAATGATAGCCATCCACCAGCGGCACGTAGGGCGATCTTAAAGGAAGCCAGTGGATGTATATGGCACGGGTAATAGGTCAGGTGGAGGCGTCCATGCGTGCGGCTGGACTTGGTCCGCACAGACTGGTGGTCCTGCAGCCACTGGATTTTCACGAGCAGCCCATTCGATGGACGCTCATCGCTGTTGACTTGTTAGGGGCTGCGGATGGTTCCCTGGTAGCCTACGAGGAAGGGCGCGAGGCCGCCAATCCATATGATCCGCCCGTGCCGGTGGATGCCTGCGTCGTGGCGCTGGTGGATGGCTATCATTATCAGCCGTGATGGCCAGATATGACATTCCGCCGGAGCAACGTTTTGGCCGGTGGCGGGGCGGTCCGCTGGGAATACCATGCGGGTTTTGATGCAAAGGAGCTGGTCATGTTTTTTATCGGCGCAACCGACCAACGAATTTCTGTGGTCAATGATGCCGGGGTAGAAATTTACCATGCGGAGCTGCGCAATCTGGTTTCGGTTATCACCCATTTGCGTGGCCAAATTCGGGCGGTGTGTATTGCCAGTCCGGCCGGCCAGATTGACCAAAATCTACTTTCCGTTTTGGAAGACCAATTAAAACTCGATTCTACGTTTGAGAGTCTGCGGACCATTCCATTTAGTCCTGGATTAGACGCTCGACTGCTGGCTTTGGCGGCGTTGGTGGCGGCCACCACAGCAAATGGTTCGGAGAAAAAAAGGACGGGCAAAGACAAAAAAGCAAAGAAAGGCAAACGATAATGGCGGCTCCAGTACATCCGTACAGCGATTATGGCATCGCGTTGCAAACACTGCGCTCGGCCCGCAACTGGCTGGGGATACTGCTATTCATCTGCGTGCTGCTGCAAGTGGTTGGTTTTCTGCTGATGCGATTCACCCGCCAGCCGTTTGTGGCATCCCGCCCGGTGATCCGTGCGCCTCTTACGCACAGGGTTCGGCCCCAGCCGTTTTCCGCCACCACGGTCTCGGGTCAATCCCGTGCCACGGCCGGCGGCACTGGGGTGAACTCGCTGGACGATTTGAATACGGCATCAGCCCGGCAGTTTCGCATCAGCCGCTGGACCGTGCAGACCAAGGCCGGCCGGGAATTGAATCTGCGTTCCCAGTGGGAGACGACTTATTATCTGACCGTGCCGGTGACCCAACTTCTGGGTTTGTTGGCAGCCGCATCGCAGGCTATTTTGATTTTTCTTACGTTGATTATGATTCTCGTCGCCCAAGCCCCTGGGGTTGCGCATCTGACGCGCAGTCTTAACTGGGCGGTTATTTTGCTTTTTATGGTGCTGCCATGGCAGTATTTTTTTCACGGATTTCCGATTCCGGGAGTGTTGTACAGTTGGCACGAATTGCTGCATACCATGGGTTTGGTTTACCTTCTGCCTCCCGGCCGGGGAATCCCGTTTGTCCCGCGGCTGCTGATCGTGGCGCGGTATGTGGGTTGGCCTATGCTGGCTATGGTGGTGATGCTGGTGACCGCGGAGCGCTTCCGTGCCGGCACACGCTTGGCCATTGGCCACCCGCTGCAAAGTATGATGAGCTCTGGAGCTATCGCGACTGGAGCCATGCGGCCCAATACCGGCGTGACCGGAAGCCCGGGCGTTGGCCCACAGTCGCCTTCCACCCCGCCGCGCTCGGGTTTGAAGCTGTGAATCTCCCGGTGCCGCTGCGCCGCAGCCAAAGACGCGATGGGGGAGATGGGTGAATGGCGCAGCGCGGCACGAGAAGCCGGATGGGTCGCCGGTGTCCCGATGCTTCGGGATGTTTCGGCATCCATGCGTGGGCAGGGGAACAGGAAAGCTTGGCACGGCTGGGGCTGGGAGCTGGGAGTAAACCGGCACGGTGCGTGGGCAGATGGCTTTGAGGAAATGATGGGGTGCTTGCCAAAATCTTTGCGCCAGACAAGCATTTAAGTGCTGATAGCACAGACACTTTGCCCAGGTGCAAGGGCCGTAGATACAAGTGGGTGGCGCATGCGGTTGTCGCGAGAACTTAGATTTTCCTTAAAGGCCGCGGAGGTGCCGGCAGATGGGATCAATAACTTTGCCGGCCATCCGGCCCTGGAGGGGCTGGCCCCATTTTTAACATTGGGGGCCGTTGTGGAGGGGCAACCAGACCCGGCCACAGGCATGTTAATGAACATCAAACTGATGGATCAATTGCTGCGTGACCATCTGGTTCCGATGATCAACACGTATTGGCGCAATATGTCGCTGCCGGGACGACCTTGGGGCGGGGCGGATTTATTTTCGCCGATGGTGGGCTTGCTGGTAGAGAAGTTGTACCCCCGTCGGCTCGACACGTTGCGGTTGGAGCTAAGTCCGTTTTTGTCTTATCTTTGTTTGCCTACGGAGTTGCCTATGGTACGTTTATCGGAGCGCTTTGAGTTTTCCGCAGCTCACCGTCTGCATAGCCCGCAAATGGGGGCGCAGGCCAATCGTGAGGTATTTGGCAAGTGCAACAACCCCAGTGGTCATGGGCACAATTACGAAGTTGAAGTGGTGATTGCCGGCGAGCCGGACCCGCGCACGGGACTGATTATGCCGGTGGGCGAATTGCAGCGAATAGTCAACCAGCGTGTGATCACAATTTTTGATCACAAGCATTTAAATGTGGATTGCCAAGAATTCCGCACTCTCAACCCTACGGTCGAAAACATTGCCCAGGTGATATATGAC
>JAJZNX010000089.1 GCA_021852275.1 Planctomycetota bacterium
CGATTGAGCGTAGCTCCGTTGCCGTTGTTAATCTGCACCTTGTTGGCCGCACCAATGGAAAAATCTTGCCAATTGATAATGGCATCATGGGTGGACTGTTGAATGGTCATGGCCGGGCCGGTGGTGGAGATATGTCCACGGCCAGCCGCAAAGGTTCCGCCTGTGGGCAAATTGGCGGCAAAGGCAGAATCTGTTGCCGCCACGGCCGATACTGCCGCAGTCAAAAGTAAAATCTTCCGATACCGTTGGGAAAAACGCTTATGCACTTCCATCGTAGTTCGCCTTAAAAAACAGACCTCACCGCCTGCAACCCCACGCTGTCAACAGCGGGGCGACACCATAACCCGGCTGCTGCACGCGAGGGGCTTACGTCTCTCCGAACCGGCCAACCTTCGCCCGCCAGCCCCAGGGGCGATCAAGGACGGGTTTAAGTACCAGACTCCACGGTTTGGTTATCGGCTACGCCACTGTACGCTCTTGAGAATATGTAGCCGTTCACTAAGGGCGGCCGGGTCGGCTGGAAACTTGCACCACAAGGGGTGCCCCTGCTCTTGGGTACGTCGTAACTGCCGTAACTCTGGCCTGTCGACGTAGCCGTGAACGGTTACGAGAATATCATCCTGCATCATCCAGAAACCCGCCAGAACTAAGGCTGCTCCGGCAGTAGTACCAGTCTTGAATGCCACAATTTATGGCTACACCTCGCCGAACTGTTAACGATATAGCCATCGGCTCGTCTTTTGGCCAACTGGCACCCCAAGCATTTTCCACAATCGTTCTTCTGCGCTGTTGAGAAATCTGCCAAAACGGGTATATTGGGGCGGTTTGAATTCGGTCGATCCGATTCCAGAGCCTTATTACCGTGGAGAATTTTATCATGTCGTTAGATCCTAGTTTGCGTGGAAAAAGCACCTTGGAACGCCACCGCAACGTCCTCAAACGGTCGGAGCGCATTGCCGTTCTGGAAGATCAGGAAAAATGGAGCCAGGAAAAATCATCCGTATTTGCCCTGGTAAAGGTGGCTCATCGCAAAGCGTCGACGGGCAAGAAGCCGGCAAAGACAGAAGCAGCCGAAGGCGCAACAGTGGCTGCATCTCCAGCAGGTGCTGCCGCCAACGCAACAGCGGCAACCGCAGCCAAGGCCGCGCCGGCGAAAGGTGCCGCACCAGCCGCCAAATCCAAAAAATAACCGCGGTCCATTTGTTAGTTAACTGCGTGTGGGCTGCGCCACCGCAACCGCTCGGTGAGCCGTGGAATCAGACGTTTAGTGCGCGCATGTTGGGCTTGGATTTTAACCCGAAAATAAAAACGTTCTTCCATGGAATCTAGCCATGGTGAAAACTGTTCCTGTCCGTCAACCGCCATTCATGAGCGTCCAAGCCATGCTGACGGCATTTCTGGCGCTGTTATTGGGCCTATGGTTGGGCAGGCAGTTAACAGAATCGACAACTTTTCATCCTGATTCGTCAACCGCCATGCAGGTCTATTTTTCTCCCAATGGCGGAGCCACCCACGCTCTGACGGGCTTAATCGACCATGCCACCAAAAGCGTTTGGGTGGAGGCTTATTCTTTTACCAGCCGCCCGCTGATTCGGGCGCTGGTACGCGCCCACCAGCGCGGGCTGGATGTGGAAATAATCCTGGATAAATCCCACCTGCTTAAGAAAAATTACCGCACAGGGCGTTACACACGCCATCCGAGTCCAGCCCTGAAGGCCTTTTATACCGCCGGCATTCCCACTTACATTGACGCCCGCTACCTCATCGCTCACAACAAGGTGATGCTTATTGATAGCCACATTATCTGTACCGGCAGCTTTAACTACAGCTACGCCGCGGCCAAATTAAACGCCGAAAATATGCTCGTGATTAATAACGTTCCCGGCATTTTCAGTCAATACCAAGCCAATTTTGAATTCCACCAGCGAACCAGCCAAAGGTATCATCCGGGATTGGTATTGCGACATGTGTTTCACTGGTCGGACCGCAGGCGGGCCGTTAATCTTAAGTAAGCCCAGGTCTGGTGCTGCTGCAGCGACAGCGAGCTTCACAGCCCGACGAATGGGGTAGTAAGATGTTGGCAGATCAATAAGAAGCCAACGGCCTTTGCCACCGCAATCAGAGGCTTGTTTTTCATCAAGCCATGGGGTAAAATAATAATTGCATACTTAACCTGTAGGCAATGTATGCAATAGCCTCGTGGCTATGGAGTGTACTCATGATGCAGCCCAAGGCAAAAAATATCGTCTGGCATTCCGCTGAAGTAACCCGCCAACAGCGCGCCGAAATTTTTTGCACCGCTCCTTGCGTGGTCTGGATGACCGGCCTTTCCGGGTGCGGCAAGTCCACCATCGCCGTGCAATTGGAACAGCAGCTTTTAGCCCAAGGCTATCCGGCTTATATCCTCGATGGAGATAACCTCCGCCACGGCCTGAATCGTGATCTGGGCTTTTCCGCCGCCGATCGGTCAGAAAATATCCGCCGTGTTGGCGAAGTGGCCAAACTGCTCACCGATGCCGGCTTTATCGCCATCGTAAGCTTGATAAGCCCTTATAAAAAAGATCGAGCCTTGGCCCGACAACTTTTGGGGCCAGGAGAGTTTGTGGAAGTGTTTGTAGATGCCCCGCTGGCAGTTTGCCGACAGCGAGATCCCAAGGGTCTCTACAAAAAAGCCGATGCCGCCATTGCCGCGGATAAACCCATGATGATGACCGGCGTGGATGCACCCTACGAGCCGCCCGAGATGCCGGAACTCCATTTGACCACAGATAAGCAGTCTGCGGAAGAGTGCGTCCAGCAAATACAAGACTATCTCTGGAAACACCACCGGCTGCTGCCGCATCAAGCACGCAACTGACTTTCACCTGACAAGGACTCGTATGCCGTCTATACCCTGCATTGATTTACACAGCCATTCCACCGCCAGCGACGGCACTTTGACACCAACCGAGCTGGTCAACGCCGCTAAACGAGCCAGCCTTGCGGCCCTGGCCCTGACCGACCATGACACCGGCAACGGATTGCTGGAAGCTCAAGCCGAAGCAAAACGTATTGGACTGCGTTTTGTGCCTGGAATTGAAATTACCGCCGAATTTCGCCCGCCCGTGGCTATGGATATTCTTGGCTATTTTATCAATCCATTATCACCGGCACTGCAACAGATGAGCGACCTGCTGATAGAAGCCCGGGATTCACGCAACCCTAAAATCATCGCCCGGCTCAACGAACTCGGCTGCAAGGTTACCCTGGAACAGGCCCAGGCCATCGCTCGCAAAAATATCCCGGCCGGACAACCCTTTGTATTGGGTCGGCCACACATTGCCCAGGCTCTGGTGGAATCAGGCTGCGTGACCTCCGTAAAACAGGCTTTTGATGTGTATCTTGGCTCCAGTGGATCCGCCTATTTTGATAAAGCCCGCCTGACACCGCGTCAGGCCATTGCGTGCATTCACAACGCCGGTGGTCTGGCCACGCTGGCCCACCCGGTGCACTTGGGAATCGCCCACCCCACAGAACTGCAAACCCTGGTTAGCAGCCTGGTGGACATGGGACTGGATGGCATTGAAGTCTGGCATGCCGACCATCGACCACAAGACAGTGAATTATTTATGCAGATTGCCCGGCGCTACAATCTTGCCGTAACCGGAGGATCCGATTTTCATGGCCGCAACAAGCCCGATGTTGCCCTGGGTCTGGGCAAGGGCAATGTGGCGGTACCGGTGGACGTACTCGACCAGCTTGAACAGCGTTGGCACCGGCGCAATGGTACCGTCACCACAAACGCAGCACCGCAGCCACGGGAGACGTTATGAGAATATCCATTGATTCACCAACTCCGGCCATTGGCCGCATCGACCCGGAAAGCATTTCGCAGCGTTTTGCCGCATCTGCCCCATCCGACATTATCCGCTGGGCCGTGGATACGTTTGGAAATGGGCTGCTGATGACCAGCAGTTTCGGTGCGGAAAGCATGTGCCTCATCCACCTGCTCACGCGGGCCAAGCCGGACGTACGCATTGTACTGGTAAACACCGGCTATCTATTCCACCAAACCTTGATATTTATGGAAGAAATGCGCCGGCGTTACGGCTTGAATATTCTGGAATACCATTCACACCATGATCCACTGGTGTATTTAACAGTGCACGGCGAAACCGATCCGCGGATACGTCGCGATGTGGAGACCTGCTGCCGCGATAATAAAAATGAAGTTTTTGACCGCGCCATGCGCGAACTGGCCCCGGCAGCCTGGGTTCGCGGCGTACGCGCCGATCAATCCGCTACCAGATCCAGGATGAAAGTGGTCGAGTGGTATGCCCGGATAAACGCCTGGGCTATCTCGCCGCTGCTCAACTGGAATCATCGGCAAATTTTTGAGTACATGAAGTACCATAACCTGCCATTTCATCCGCTGTGGCAACAGGGCTACACTTCCATCGGCTGCAACCCCGAAACCTGCACCCGGCCCACGGCGACTGACGGCGATCCGCGCGGTGGTCGTTGGGGCGGCCTGGATAAAAAAGAGTGCGGTATTCACCTGGACCAGGGCGCAGGAATATAGTTTACAACCACCAGCGCAGACTCCAGGCCAACATGGCCAAAAATCGCGTACGCACAGAATAACGTGCCACATCGGCCAGGCGCACACGCCGACTACGGCGTATTTCGTGCCGGCATATCCGCCGCGCCACTGCGGCAAATCTATCTGATCGAATCACCGCCATGAGTTCCAGGTTGGTGTACAAACTGCGCGGATCCATATTGGCAGAGCCTAAAATCGTCCACTGTCTATCAATCACGATAAGCTTGGTATGCATCATCCGGGTCGTGCGTTCATGAATGGCAAAGCCGGCCCGCAGCAGTCTCTTGTATAAATACAATGTGGCGTAGCGGGCCACGCGCACATCCGGCCGGGCCGGAACTATTATCCGCACACCTACTTTTCGGCTGCGCAACCGGGTCAGAGCGAACATCACCCGCCCCACCGGTATAAAATAGGCCATGGCGATAACCACGCTGTGCTGCGCTCCACCCAGCATCCGCCGGTAGACCCGCGGGGCCCGGCTGAATTTTAAACCCGGACCGGAATCAAAAAAATGGATGGATTCCGCGCCCCCGGAAAGCCTTACCCTTCGATAGGCCGTGGACCGCCGCCCCAGACGCAGGCCGGTCGCGTGGGCCCACGACCGCTCGAATGATTCGGTCAACTGCTGCTGCTGCGGCCCTTCCATGCGAATGTGCATATCACGCCATCCGGTCATAGGGGCGGCTCGGTCATCCAGATTCAGGTAACGCCAGTCGCGGCCATGGTCCACAATATTCATGCCACCAAAGTACGCACACCTGTCATCCACCACCAGCAGTTTGCGATGATCTCGCCGATTGAAGATTGTGAAAAACCGCACCTTGCGCAGCGATTCCCATAGACTGTGGTAGCCATGCACTCGCACGCCCGCTTCGCGCAACATCGCGAAAAACGCCAACGGAGTAGCCGTCGAGCCAACGGTGTCGTACAACAGGCGAACATCCAGGCCTTGCCTGGCCCGCCTCATTAAAGCTTGCGCTATTGCCGTGCCGCTTGCATCATCGGCGAATATATAGGTCTCCATCCAGATGCGATGTTGCGCCTGGTCGATATCGCCCAACATGGACTCAAATAGCGCCGGAGCCTCCGTAAAGACATCCAGACGATGCCCCGCCACGATCACTGATTCACGAATTGCCGCCGAGGATGAGGCGGACGCCCGAGGCTGGTCATCGGAATCAATCACACTCATGGTCAACAGTCCACGCTCGCACCCGGACGGTAACATATCCACCATCAGACCCGGCGTTTCAACCATCGGCACGTCGTCTACGACGCTATTTGGAGCAGTCCACCGAACGGTGAACGGATGCCGGCACCAGGCAGATGAATACCAGATTTTCGGTGCCGGTATTTACAAATTGATGCATTTCATTGGGTTGTACGAAAATAACATCTCCCGGCACAATTTCCCGCACGCCCTGATCACTCAAAGCAGTTCCCCGCCCACCCAGCACCAGAATTTCATGTTCATAGTCATGTTGATGACGTGGCGTATTGCCGCCCGGAGCCACACTGAACTTACGCATGGCAAAGTTTGGGCAATGATCCTGCGGACCCAGCAGCATCTGCATGCTCACTTTGCATGCTCCAGGCATGGTGACTGGAGCCGAAGGAACCGAAGGGGAACTTTTGATGATCATCACAAGCTCCTGACTACCGCAGGGCCAATTACTGCGGCTGGCCGCCGGAAAAATCGTACACCCAATCCAAGGACGTCAATTTGTATTCCATCAGTTCCGTCCGCGAGAAAAAACGGGCCAGTTCGGCCGCTGCCGCTTCCGGAGAATCACTGCCATGAATGAGGTTGAAACTGCTGGATAAACCGAAATCTCCACGAATGGTGCCCGGCTCAGCTTTGAACCCAAACGTGGCCCCCATCATTTTTCGGGATACCTCAATGGCATTGTTGCCTTGCAGGGCCAGTACTACCACCGGCCCTCCGGTCATAAACCGAATCAAACCGTCGTAAAACGGCTTTCCCTTATGCACGGCATAGTGGTCCTGAGCCAGTGCCTGCGAAATGCGCATCATCTTCATGCCGATAATTTGCAGCCCGCGGTCCTCAAAACGACTGATAATTTTGCCGATCAGTCCGCGCTGCACCCCATCCGGCTTTACAATGATCAACGTTTGCTGCATGGTTTATCCTGTCGAAATCCACTCGTTTCAGCCACCGTTATATTACTCCACTGGCCCCTGATGGCAAGCTGTATTGTGATGGCCCGGACCTGCCCGGTTGATGCAACGCGGCGATCGCCGGCCCCACCTTCGCCTCAAGCACGTGTAAATTCACGGTACAAGCCGGCATACCGGCCGTTGCTGGCAAGAAGTGATTGGTGCGTGCCCCGCTCTACCACCCGGCCATGGTCCAGCACCAGCAGCAGATCCGCATGAACAATGGTGCTTAGCCGATGAGCCACCACAAAGGTGGTACGGTTTGCGGTTAAGCGCTCCAAAGCCTGTTGAATCAACAATTCCGTATGGGTATCCACAGCGCTGGTGGCTTCATCCAGCAAGAGTATCCGCGGATTGGCCACAAAGGCCCGGGCAAAACAGATGAGTTGCCTCTGGCCCAGGCTCACCGACGCTCCGCGTTCCCCCACATCGGTCTGAAAGCCGTTTTTCAACTCCATAATCATGTCATAACAGTCCAGCTTTTTCGTGGCGTCATAAACCTCCTGATCGGTGGCCTGCGGACGGGCATAGCGGATGTTGTCCATCACCGTACCCGTAAACAGATAGTTATTCTGCGACACAATGCCCATCTGCTTGTGCAGGCTTTCACCGGAAATATCGCGCAAATCATAACCATCAATTAAAACCCGCCCTTGCTGGGCCATATAAAAGCGACAGATCAGGCTGATGATGGTGGATTTACCGCAACCGGTATGGCCTACCAGGGCCACCATTTGTCCCGGCTCGACCTGAAAATTGATATCCTGTAAAACTATTTTGTCACTTTGGTAACCGAAGGTCACATGCTCAAAACAAACCGCCCCTTTCACGGGCGGCAGAGTGATGGCACCGGGCGAGTCCTGCACCTGCGGATCCAGGGCCAGCAGCGTTTGCACGCGCTCCGCACAAGCCATGGCCATCATGGTATCGTTATAAAAATTACCAAAATTGATGACCGGCCCCATAAACCAGTCCCAGTAAATAAACATTGCCACCAGTTCGCCGACGGTGAATTTCCGCGTGGAAGGATCTGCCGCCGCCGTGTGAAACACCAGGTAGGCCCCGAAAACAAGGATGATCACCTTGCCGAGAAATCCGATTAGCCCCAGCAGCGGCTGATAGATTCCATTGACCACCGCAGCTCGTACATTGTTACTGGTATTGACCACCTGCAGGCTGTTAAAAACATCCAAGTTCTGATGCTGCCGGTTAAAGGCCGCTACCACCCGCATACCTGAAATATTTTCCGCCAGGTTGGAACTGACCTGGGTATAACCTTCACGCACCCGCCGCCACGCCGCCCCCACGCGCCGACGATAATAAATATTGAGCACATAGAGCACCGGCCCCAGCCACAATACCGCCAGAGCAATACGCCAGTCCATAACGATGAGGATGACCGCGGCAATGAGCATCATGGTTACGTTGCTTAGCAGGGTGTTGACCCCCCACACGATGGTATTGAACATGGAATCGATATCGCTGGTGCCGCGGGTAAGAATTCGGCCGAATTTGGTTTTGTCGTAGTAGTTCATGGACAGCCGTTGCAAATGAGCAAATACCCGTTTGCGCAGATTAAAGAGCACTTTTTCACCAATTAAGGAAGTGTTGAGAATACCCCACCGCTGCAACAGCAGGCCGATGGCCATGGTAACAGCCCAAAGGGCAATTGTGGTAAAGATATTCAGGTATGCCAGATGGGTGCGCGAAAGCCCGGCCAACTCCTTTGCCCACGCCGGATGAATAAATCCTAATGCCCGACCCGCCAAACTTGCCTGTAAGTTCAGGGTTTTACCTGGAATATCCGTATCGATAAGTTGCTGCATATAGCGAGGCGTCACCATTTCACACAAGTTCACCAGAAGCCCGGTGATCGCCGTAATTACATAGCCTCGCCAGTAGGGCCGCATCCATTCCAGAATACCCCGTACCACTTTCCAATCCAGCGGTTTGTACGCGGCCTCACTTTCGGGCGCGGTCGGTGACTTCGGCGGTCCTCCCGCAGGCACTGAGGCGGATTGGCCGGGGCGTTTGAACCAGCGTGTCGGTCTTAGAAAATCGGCGATCATAGCGCTGCCTCCCGTACCGTCGATCTACCGGGCGGGACTGGGAAGGATGGTTCATCACCCGAAAGCTGCAACACTGCCACTTCCCGGTAATGACCCGGCTGGGCCATCAACTGCTCATGTGTGCCTGTCTGGGTCAGACGGCCATGCTCCAGAACCAAAATGAGATCCGCTGCACGAACAGTACTCAACCGATGCGCGATGACAAACACGGTGCGCTGCGCCAGCACCAACTCCAACCCACGGCGGATCAGGTGCTCGGTTACCGGATCAATCGCGGCCAAAGCTTCGTCCAGCACGAGAATTTTCGGGTCCGCCAGAAGCGCTCGGGCAATGGCCAGACGCTGGCGCTGGCCGCCCGAAAGTGTGGTACCGCGTTCGCCCAGCAGTGTCTGGTAACCGTTGGGAAGCTCCATGATAAAATCGTGGGCTTGAGCAATGCGCGCCGCCGCTTCCACGGCCCCATCCGTGGCCCGCGGCGCCCCGTAACGTATGTTATTGGCCACGGTATCGGAAAATAAAAACGTTTCCTGAAACACAAAGCAGATGCTTTTTCGCAGCGAGTTGAGCGAAACAGTTTTAATATCCACGCCGTCAATGGAGATAAGGCCCTGATCCGGATCATAAAACCGGGCCAGCAATTGCATCAATGTAGATTTGCCGGCACCGGTAGGTCCCACCAGTGCCACCACTGAACCACCCGCAGCCCGGAAAGACACATTTTCCAGCACCGGTTTGGCCGCCCCACCATAAGTAAAACTCACGCCGGAAAATTCAATCTGTCCGGATCCGCGCGGGAGCACTGGAGCGTCGGGCAATTCCTTCACCGAGGGTTGGGCCAGCATCACTTCATAAAATCGCCGGGCCGATACAATGGACGTCTGATACTGGTTGCTGATTTGATTGAGTTGCTGTAAACGCCCCAGGATGTTGCCCATCGCCACGCCAAAGACAATCAAATCACCGACTTTCAACCTGCCCGATACACACAGCAACGAACCCACCAGAAACAAACTCAAACTGGAAGCGGTCGCGATGCTGCGAACAATTGGCACAAAATTGCTGAACAAGCCCACATTTTTCAGCACCCGATCAAAAAAACGATCCGCCGTTTTATCGTATTTGCCGATTTCCGTTTTTTCCGTAGCAAACGCCTTGACCACCTGGGCCCCAGCTACATTTTCGCTTAATACCATCGTCAGTTCGTCACCGCTGGCCATGATCTGTTGTTGAATCGGCTGCACCTTGTTGCTGAAATACCGCAGATAAATGATCCAGAACGGGATCGGCAATAACGCCACCAGGCCCACCATCGGACTGATCGACGCCAGCAGAATGTTGTATCCCACAATGTACAAAACAATTTCCGTAATCTGCACCAGGGCCATATTGACAAACTGCCGGATATTGTGCAGATCTGAAAGCGAGCGATTGATCAAAGTTCCGCTGGAATGGCGATCATGAAAGGAAAAACCCACCCGCTGAAGCTGGTCATACATGGAGGCCCGCATGGAAAAAACCATATCCATGCTGAGCTTGGAATTCACGAACCATCGAAAGAAAGTAACCACCGTCGATGCAGCCACAAACAAGGCCAGCAGCCCTATCAGACTGATAGTGGTGCGCAGTGGCCCGTGGAAAAAGTGCGCTCGAACCTCCGCGATAAAAGATTCACCGCCGATTACCGTCGAAGCGGCTGTCTTATGAGGACTTTGCACGACAAACACAGGCGCGGTCGATGTCAATGTTGGAGGTTTAACCGTCGCCCCTACCACTGTGCTGACATTGTTAATGACAATACGGGTTAAATTGACCGTGGAAATGTCAACAAAAGTGGCCAAGGCCACCAGAGAACAAGCCAAAATAGCCAGATATTTTACGGGTCCCACAAATTCAAACATACGAACGAGTAGGCGAAAATTACTCATCTGCTCAGGGGGAATTCCTTCCACCGGAACCGGCGTCACCTCATCGGGTTTGGAGCCTGGATTTTGGCGGGACTCATCGGGGTCTTCCTGTTGTTCCCCGGTGCTGCCTTGTTCGGCACACCCTGCTTTAGCCTGCTGCCTGCGCCGTATTACGGCCATTGCCAGTTTCCTTGTCTCAACCGAGGGGTGCTCTGCGCTGCGGCTTGCCACGGCACTGCTGTGAATACCCCTGTTTACCGCCAAAGAACCTAACCCAACCCCACCGCGTTTGCAAACGCAGATCGGAACTTATTTTCTGATCAATGGTTAATTTACGCTTGCAAGCTGCTGCTCCGGCATCCGATGTCACGATACCAAAGCAGACATTTCAGAAGTACCGGCCTACAATGTTTATCAGCCGCATGATAGCAGTGTCTTCATCATGCTGGAGCAAGTTCATGACACCCGACATACTCGGTATTCACCATGTCACCGCCATCACAAGCAAACCCCAGGCCAATCTGGACTTTTACACCCGCACTCTGGGCCTGAAGCTGGTTAAACAAACCGTTAATTTTGATGATCCTACCAGCTACCACCTTTACTACGGAGACGGCCTGGGCAGGCCCGGCACACTCCTCACTTTTTTTCTCCGGCCAGATTTACCGCCGGCCACCGTCGGCCCGGGCCAAACCTTAAGCATCGCCCTGGCTTCCTCACCAGAAGCCATGAGTTTTTGGCAACAGCGACTGGCCGACCAAGGTGTGTCAGTTCAAAGTTTGCCAACCAGCGATGGACCAGACCGCCTGACCTTTCGTGATCCGGATGGTATTTCCCTGGAAATCAGCGCCAACTCCGCTGATTCCAACGACGCGGGTGCAACTGGCGGCTCGATCGCCCCGGAATTCGCTCTTCGTGGCATTCATGCGCTGACCCTTCTTGAATCATCCATGGATCAAACCATCGATTTTCTGAGAACTATTTTCCGATTTACTTGCCATGACGGCAACAGTTGGGAACTCCACAGTGAAGCCCGCGGTCGACAAGCCACCGCGCGCATTTGCCTGTTGGAAGAGCGCCATCAAACGCGAGGGCGAATAGGCGGCGGGTACATCCACCATCTGGCCTTTCGTGTCGCAGACAGACTCGCACAGCAGCAGTGGTTTGAACAGCTAATCTCCATGCAATTTCATGTCAGCCCCATCATGGATCGCATTTACTTCAGTTCCATTTATTTTCGTGAGCCGGGCGGTGTGCTTTTTGAACTCGCCACCGATGGCCCGGGCTTTACCGTTGACGAGCCCGTAGAAGTCTTAGGAAAACGCCTGCAATTGCCCGCTTGGCTTGAAGCCCGGCGCGGCAGCATCATGCAAACATTGCCACCCATCCATTTCGACTGAACAGGGTTTCCGCCTTTCCTGCTCCAGGCAACAGGAACTCCGCCTTGAGTCGATATGGCAACGCATAAATATACCTTAGACAGTCATCACCGTGTAATTCCTCCGGTTATGCTGGCGAGTTGCTTGGGCGGTAGGAATGACCATGACCCCAAGCAGCCCGACCCGGGACTCAGGACCGGCCCGTGATGCTGCGGCCGCAACCAACCGACGAAGATGAGGGCCGTAACTCTATCTGGGCGGTTTGCCGGACCACTGGTACAGCCAGTATGATTACAATACATGGGTGACATTCGCTACAACATCGGTCAATTGGCCAAGGCTGCTGGAGTACCCACCACCACCGTTCGTTTTTACGAACGTCAGGGATTGTTATCACCGGTGGGCCGCACCATCAGCAATTACCGCTGGTATGACCAACGTGCCGTGGAGCAACTGCGGTTTATCCGTTTGGCCCACGCCGGTGGATTTTCGTTAAAAGATATTGCCGGCCTGCTGGAGGAACACGGCGGTTCAGCCGCGCAGTGCCGCCATGTTGCCTCTATTATTGAAGTGCGACTCAAGAAAGTTCATACCCAAATCGCGGAACTGCGACTGCTGGAGCGATTGTTGAAGCAAAAACTGCAACTGTGCCAAGGCAGCCAACCGCTTCGCTGCGCCGTGGTGGATGAACTGGAAATGGCCGCGAAAAAAATGCTGGCCACCGCCACTGGCCGATCCAAACAAAAAAAATGCCAATTTAGGTCGCCCATAAGCACGCACAATATCCCCAAATTTCGGCCTTTTTCCGCAGGCCGACCGCCGCGACAAAATAATAATTGTTTTTCCGCTTGACCTTGTACCTAAGTGCAAGGTGAAGAATAGATATGGATCGGGCGAATCGCGCTGCGTTGGCGCTGAACTCGTCCCGAAAGTGCCCCCGATTCAGGAGTACATTTCACGTTCCGCAACACTTTCTTCTCTGTCGTTGGTTTACCACTCATCATGGCCCTGGGATACTGCTCGTATTGTCTTTTGCCAACGGGCCGGGCCTGCGCGGGACGCCTGCTGCGGTGGGCCTGCAATGGCAACGCCAGCCACACACCCCGTCTCCGCTGCCGTAAAAGGGCGGCCGCTGGCCATCCACGGCCACCGCTTGGGGGGTGGAACAATCAACACCGCCACCTGGAAAGGCAAGGTTGTGGTGGTGGATTTCTGGGCGCCGTGGTGTCCGCCCTGCAGAAAGGAGGCCCCCTACATTCAGAAGCTCTACGGACAATACCATGCCCGCGGGTTGGAAATCGTCGGAGTGCCGATCCAGTCCACCATGGCGGCGGTCTGTACTTATCTCAGGGCCCAAGCCGGGACGACGTGGCCACAGATCTTCGACAAAGGAGCGGGCAACACGGCTCTTGCCAAAAAATTCGGCGTCAGTGGCATTCCTACAGAACTTATCATCGACCGTAAAGGAATCCTCCGGCACATCCTCGTTGGCTATGCCCCGCACCGGCTGACTGCGGATGTGCGGCAACTGCTGTCGGCCAAACGGGTGCGTGGCACGTTATGCGGCCCGGCGTGGAGCGCAACGGCGAAGCATGTAATCGTCCCAGCGGCCATCTTGGCTCAGGCGTAGAGCACGCAGCGCCAGCATGGCCTCAGCGCCCCGGCGGTTCCAGAACTGCTCCGTTCCCTT
>JAJZNX010000010.1 GCA_021852275.1 Planctomycetota bacterium
CAACTTCATCCGCCGCAACAAACCCGCGCTGGCTGGGCATTTCGGCGTGGCACCATTCCCGTGCGCCCATCGTCCCGCCGGTACGGATACGTACGGAGATGTGGATGTGTGGGCAATCCCGCGTCATGCCCGACATGTTCAAGCGGCCAAGCAGGTGCTGGCCTTTTTTATCCGCCAGGCCAACATTGAAGAACTCAATCACCTGCACTGCAAGCCTTCGCCGCTGACGGCGGTCAGCCGTTCCTTCATCCGCCATAACCCCAATCCCTATGTCATGGTGTTTGAAAATGCCATGCTGCATCATCACGTGGCGATTACACCGCCGAGTCCGATCTGGATGCGTGTCAACAGCCAGCTCAACGTGATGGCCCAGCGGATATGGCTGGGGGCATCGGTCAAAGAAAGCCTGGCCTACACCCAACACCTGGTCAACCGGTGGGTTCGCACCAGTCAGCGGATCGCCGCGTTGCGTGCACGGGAGAATCCATGATGCCTCGAAAAGCCCCGATCAACTGGCGTGGCCAGCTCCTGGGCATGCTTTTTGCCGGACCTTATCTGGTGGGAGCACTGGTTTTCCTGCTGCTGCCGCTGGCCATGAGCTTGTATTACAGCTTTTGCAATTACAACATGCTCCAACCGCCCTTGTGGGTCGGCTGGATGAATTACCGGCATTTGCTCCACGACCATGTGTTTTGGCGGTCTTTGGTCAACACGCTGATCTATGCCGCCATTTCCCTGCCGTTTACACTTTCCCTTAGCGTGCTCCTGGCGGTATTACTCAACACGCCGCTGAAAAGCCAGGCTCTGTATCGCACCATTATCTTTTTGCCCTGTCTGGTACCGATGGTGGCATCGGCCCTGATCTGGCAGTGGCTGTTCAATTCGGATGTGGGCCTGATCGATTACGCCCTGCGTGGGCCGTTGCATCTGGCGGGTGGGGTCTTGGCAGGGTTAGCCCGGCTTTTCGGGGCGGCTTCCTCCACCGTTTTAACCTTGCGGAACCTGCAACCGCCGGTGTGGCTGGGCGAGCCGCGGTGGGCGATGACCGCCATTATCCTCATGAGCTTCTGGGGCGTGGGGCAGACGGTGGTGATATTTCTGGCCGGCTTACAGGATATTCCCAAGGATTTATATGAAGCGGCGGAAATGGACGGCATAGGTGCGGTGGGACGGTTCTTTCATGTCACCCTGCCGATGCTTTCGCCGGTAATTTTCTTCAACTTGATTATGGGTATCATCGGCAGTTGGCAGATTTTTGATGTGCCTTATGTGATGACCAATGGCGGTCCGGGACGCAGCACCACTTTTTACACCATGTACCTCTTCGACAACGCCTTTACCAATTTACGCATGGGTCCGGCCAGCGCCATGGCGTGGATCCAACTGCTGATCATTTTGTTTTTTACGGCCATCGCCTTTATCACCGCTAAAAAATGGGTGCATTACGCATGAAACTTCGATCGAGATTACTGGTGCATTTTTGTCTGCTGCTGGCGGCAGTGGCTTATCTGGGGCCTTTTCTCTGGATGATCAGCACCAGTCTGAAAAAGGAGAGCCAGGCCGTCCAAATGCCTCCGCAGTGGATTCCCCACCCGCTGGAACTGCACAATTATGCCCGGGTCTTCAACTCACCGGCGTTTGACATGTCCCTGTATGCCCGCAACACGTTGATTATCGCGCTCTTGGCGGCGTTGGGCAGTGTGCTTTCTTCTTCCCTGGTGGCCTACAGTCTGGCCAAGATGCAATGGCGGGGCCGCAACGTCGTGTTCGGCATCGCTTTGGCGTCCATGATGATTCCATTTCCGGTGCTGATGGTGCCGTTGTATCGCATTTTCCGCCAGGTGGGCTGGATCGGCACCAATCTACCGCTGTGGTTGCCGGCCTTTTTCGGCGTACCCTTTTTTATTTTTCTGCTGCGGCAGTTTTACCTGACCATACCCAAGGAGCTATCCGAAGCGGCGGTGATGGATGGCTGCACGCACTTTGGCATCTGGTGGCGCATCATGCTGCCGCTGACGCGTCCGGCATTGGCGGTGGTGGGTTTATTCTCCTTTATGGCGGCGTGGAATAATTTTCTCGGGCCGCTGGTGTATCTCACCCATCAAAGCACCTTTACATTGCCGCTGGCCCTGCAATTTTATCAAAGCCGGTCCGGCGGAACGACCTACAACCTGCTCATGGCGGCCTCGGTGATTGTCATCACGCCGATCCTGATTCTGTTTTTCCTGGCTCAAAAAACATTTGTTCGCGGCATTGCCACCACCGGGTTAAAATAGCACACCATGAAGGAGACCGCTGAATGTTAAACCACACGGCAGCCCCGTCCGTTGCCATTGAATCGGCGGTAGCGCTGCCGACGTTGCCGCCGGCGCACTGGTTGCCGCGTCGGGTGCGTTGGGGAGGAATCGCCATCGGAGCTTTAATGGTGGTGCTTTGTTTGGCGGTGGTGTGGTGGGGCGATGGCCGGTTTGCGGCGGTACCGTCGGCTTCGCAAAATCTGGTTTTCTATCGGGCCGGCCTGTTTCTGGTTCATAGTCTGGCCCTGCTGTTTGGGCTGACTGGCTTGGCTGTGGCGGCCGTATCGGCCAGCGCCGCGGGTAAAAGAAGGGGGGTGGCCCTGGCAGTTCTGGGCTTGGCCGGGATGATTTTGTGCGTCGCCTTGCGCCATCTGGTGGTGGATTTC
>JAJZNX010000088.1 GCA_021852275.1 Planctomycetota bacterium
CATGGACGTTGGTATCCGGCAGGGGCAGGCCGTCAAGCCCGGCCAGATGAATCCACAGGCCGTTGCGGAAGATCAGGCGGTAAAACATGTGGGAAATGGCTTCACCGGCCAGCACAAATACTATCCAAAACAGGCATTGCCACTGCAGTATCTGGTACACGCGGGGCAAGGTTGCCGGAGTCTGCGGAAGAAGCAGGTTGGTCATCGGTCCCCATTTGACGGCTAAGATGCATAATCCAACCGCCGCCGTGAAAAGGCCGGAATGGGGCGTATCGGGCCAGGTGATCAACATGCCCAGAAAGATGGCCACAAGCAGAGCGATGAGCATGACCAATTCCGATTCCAGGGAGCCGGCCGGCCCCCACGCGGCGATCCAGGCTCCCTGGTTCCATGGTGAGGGTAGAAGATGATTCCCGATCCAGAGAAAGAGCAAGCCAGAGGCGACCATGGCCAGAAGGTAACGGATCTGACGCAGGGCGTTGTAGCCGAAGGTTCTGGCCCAATGCTCCAGCCGGCTGCCGGTGATCATTTCCGCAGTGTCGGTCGGTACGGGATCTGGATTCAGGTTATTCATGAGATCAGGACTGTTCATTTGACATCCCCGGTTGGCAAAAAACTCGGCATCGGGCACCCGGTACATTCAGTGTGGGTGTTTATTCTACGGTCCAATGTGATAAACGCATACCGTACCGTTAATTTCAAAGACGATGGCATTATTGACAACGGTCCAGTCGCTGATGATCGGTCCTTGGGGTGACCGAGAGGAACGGACCAGCCGTTGGTTTAGTTCAACCATTCCGTTATCCAGCCGTCCCTGTTGATCCTGCTGATCAATCAGGAAGAGCTTCACAGCATGTTGAGTAGAGCCTAATGGACCTTGGGCCAACAGTGCCATATCTGGATTGGCCATGCACACGCCGGTAAACGCCGGCGTACGGGATCGCATAAATACCGCGCGCCATCGCGTCTGGCCACTGCGGGTAGAGAGTGCAGTGACTGCGTGCGGTGAGACTACCACCACCGTATCCCGGTTGCGAAAGATGGCGACGGCCATGGGCGCCTGGGCCGTACCGCCGGCGGCAATGCTATCCACATGCCAGCGATTGGTGCCGTCGCGAAGACGCAGCGCGCATAATCCGGTTCGCTGGGTGATGATGAGGCCCTCCTGCGAAAGAGCGGACGCCTGTGGAAACGGGACGTCAAGACCGATCCGGCTCCAAACGGGAGCATTCAATGAGCCACTGAGGTTATACGCCATGGCACTGCGCCGACCAACTACATACAGTGTTCCATCCGGGCCGGCGCTGGCCCATTGGGCCCGCTCACCTGGCGGCAGACGAATGGCCCCCTCCACCTTTCCGCTAGAGTCGTCAATCACCACCATGGTGGTAACCGGATAGTCCATCAGGGCGACCAGGCGATCTCCGGTGCCGAGAACATGGGAAATTCGGCCATAGCGGCTTAGATTCATGGGTGCCCCCCAGGTCGGTCTGCCGGTCTTGAGATTGATGGCGGCCAGACTTTGATTGCCGATTTCAATGAGTTCATCACCAAAAATCTTAAGCGAGGCATACGCTGTTGGCCCCAATATCTGCTGCAATTCCATGGGATTGCGGGCAAAGGCGCGTTCAAAGGCCAGCAGACCATTGTTAGGAGTAATGACCCTGCCGTTGATCATGACGAGGCCTGGTTGCGGCTGGAAGACAGCGATGCGTTTTTCGGAAAACGTGTTATTGGGGTTCATCAGATGAGCGGTTTTCTGATGGAAACCTACCAGAGGAGCCGTCCACTGAATCTTGCCATCAGCAAGCCGCATGGATATGGCTTGCTGCGGTGCGGCGAGAATCGCCCGGCCGTGCACAAGCCCGATCAGAGCAACATGTGGAACGGGCAGTTTTTTTTTCCAGCGCAAAGCCATGGTGGCTGAATCAAAGCAGGAGATTTTGGTACCAGTGCCAATTGGATTGGCTACCAGCAGGATATCCGATCTCTGTAAAGCCCTTGAACGGTTCAGCGGCTTAAGAAATATTCCCGCAATGGGAGTATGCACAGTGAGTGGATCGCCGGATTGGTAAGCCAGACGGGGCAGATGATAAAGAGCATCGGGCGGCGCAAGATGCTGGATTCGCAGCACTTGCCGGGCAAAACCGATGGTTTTGCCAGCGGATGGCCAGGTGAAATCGGGATACAATTCCGCTCCCCGGCGGGCCAGAGCCAGCGCCGTGTTCCAATGACCACGGTGCAGCGTATTGTCAATCATGTCGGCGACCACCCGGGCTTTTTGTGCGGGATCCTGCACATGATTTTTCAGCCAAATCAACAGATGATTTTCAAGCGTCCACTGTTGATGTGTACGATAGATGGTGGCCAATTTCCAGGCCGCCGTCGCAGCGGCCGTGCTGTTGGGAAAACGATACATCACCCGCAAGAGGTAATTAGGCTCCGTCGGGTGGGCCGCCAAGATCGCTTCGGCCTGCATTTCCGCAGGCTGGTAGGCGGCAACACCCAGCCGGGCAATAATCGCGTTGGCAATCTCCGCTTCGGCGGCGATGCCGGCGAGCACGACACCATTTGCCCGCTCCAAGGGCGCATTTCGATAGCTGGATCGGGCCAAAATCTGTTGAAGCAGCGCCAGGGCATGGGGACCATCCAACAACTTCAAATAGGACTCGGCCTGACCCATGCGCCACGCCACCTGTTGCCGATTGGATCGGGCCACCAAGCCGGCCATACGATAATAATACAAGGATTCCTGTTGTCGTGGGCGGGCGCGACGGTGGCGGAGCAAATCTCCAAATCGCATGGTGAGATGAAAGATGCGGCTTAAAGTGCCCAAATCCGGGGTGGTGGCGACATTGGCTTTCGTGGCGGCTTGCTGCATCATCTGACGGGATAAACGGTCATGCCCGGTGCGAAAGGCTATGGCAGAAAGCGTCAAATACATAAGCGGGTCATTCGGGTGTCGCTTGATCTGGGCAATATCATAAGCCAAGGCGGTTTTCCATCGGGCGTAAGCAATGATGGTATCATCGTTTACCGCGAGAATTTCCTGGCGGGTGACCAGCAGATTGCCCGGCAAGCCTGGTCTGTTTTTCCCGGCTGCCGGCCAGGGAATAAGGGGTTGCGACATCCCCGTACCCACCGCCACCCGCAGCAGCCCCTGCTTCATTGGCAGATAAACGAAACGGGAAGTCAATACCGGCCGGGCAGAGAGAATACCAAATTGGGCAATGGGTGACGAATGCCAAGCCGATGTTCCGCTGGCCAGATCAAAGGCCTTCACCCGTTGGCCCACCACAATAAGTTGATGGTGAATTACACCCAGAGTCATCAAGGCCCCGGAGGGATTGCGACAGGCAATGACACGAACAATCCGGCCGCTGGATTGAGAATAAATATAAATGTGCGTATTGATCGCAGACGAGTCGCAGGTGATCACCATCCCGTGGTAGATCAATGGGGCATTGACCTGCCATGGTACCGTCCGGGAGATGACGCCATTGAAGTACATCTGATTTTGCGGCATGGGGGGCTGCGGTGTTAACCGTAACCACACGATTTTGCCCAGCCGGGCATCGATGGCCATAGTCGCTCCGAAGCCGGTGTCCACATTGACCACACCACCAGCCATGGACAAAACCGAATTAACCTTGGCAGGTGGTCCGTATCCCCGTGATGCGATGGAGCAGAGGTATTCGCGCCAGACAACGGCACCGGTATGCCTATTGAAGCGCAGCAGGTACAGTTGTTCTGCGCCGTTGGCGGGAGCAGCGCAGGCCAAAACATAGACGCCGTTTCCCTGGACCATGGGTGAGGTCATTAGGGTGAAGGTTCCATTGACGCCCGGCGGTGCCAGACTGTGGGATGACCGACTCCACATCAGTCGGCCATTATGCCGATCCAAACAGATCAGTCGCACGGGGGGCAAACCACCCCAGCCATACGGATTAAAAACCTGCGGTCCTTGCATGGGTAAAATGCTGTAGAGTTTATTGCCAGCCAGAGCGCATTCCAGATGATCCACGGATGATGCCAACATGTTGAAGCTGCCGCCGGACTGGTTCGAGGCCGCCGCGAACACGGCAGGATACCGCCAGAGCACAAAGCCGGAGGCCCCGTTCAACGCCATGATTTGTGTTGAGGTGTTGACATATAATGTTCCCGTACCCGCGGTGGGAAACGCGTACATAATTTGCGGCTGACCATTGAGCCAGTTACTGGTGTTACCCAGCGAAAATATCTGAATTTTCTGCTGGCGAAGTTGCGCTTGCTGCGCTGGATTGATGGTGGAATTTGGACCTGCCGCGGTCTGACCGAGGGTGTCGGTCCAAAGCAAGGCTCCGGGAAGGCTGTGCGAATGGGCAATACGATTGCGCTGATTATTGCCCGCGTAGGTGGGCCAAGCATTCTCCAAGCGGTGCGCTGCGGTCTCCAGCCAACTCCGCTTTGCGCACGCGGCGGTCAAAGCCGTCACCCAATTGACGTGCCGACCGCCAAACAATCCCATGGCCTTGGGATACGCTTGCGACAGACGCGCGGCCAGCTTCGACGATAGACCGTCTTCTCCACCAAGATGCGCCGCCAGCGCCGCCCGAAACAGCAACATCGGACGCTGTCCGGCCATACCCGGGTGCCGCAGAAGCGCCGCCCACAATTGGGCGGCCTCGTCAAAATCACCGCGTTCAAAGAGCCATGACGCCGCAATGCTCAACCCTTTGGCCGCTACGCTCGATGGAAAGTAACGACGCCCGGCTTGCAGCAGACGCGTCAAATTGTGTTCTCGTATCGCCGCGCGAATTTTGGTCTGCGCTTCCGGACCGTAAATCTGGTCATAAACGGATCGCTGGGCGGGAGGCAAAGCCAGCAAAATGGACCAGACTCGCCGCTGAATGCTTACGTATAAGTCGCCTGAGGTCCGGATGACCTTGTTGCCATATTTGTCGGCAATTTTTTGAAAAAGACGTACGGCCGAAACCGTATGGCCGCTGTTTAAAAGCCGACGGGCCTTCCGCATTAAATCCGCGGCTCCAAAAGAATCATTCACCTGTACCAGTCGAAAAGTCGTATCAATGTTTTTACCAGCGTGCGGGTGAGGAGGAACCACCGGCTGGACCGGCGTCCGAATCATGAGACCACCCGGATTGACGCGCAGCATCATTTGACCACGCAGTAATGCGGCAACAGCAAATACCCCAGTCAAAACGGCAACGATCAACGGGGCCATTTTCCCGGCAAACAATTTTTGTGCCGATGCGGCTTGGCCCACAACAGGTTCTGTTTGATGCCTTTTCATACACACCTACATGACAATGGTTTCCACCTTGCGCCGGGTCATTTAGCTTGATTCGTGCTGAAAATAATGGCTCCAGAGCAGGCCCAGTTTATCACGGGCCGGGGTCGATATTTTGGCGCGGTCCGACCAGATTGCCAACTCCAAGGCTCGATGAGCCGCAAATTCCTCATGCCGTTTCGCCCATACCTGCGGTAAGGCCGCCCGGATCAGAGCCATGGCATTGGCCGTAGCGGCCTGGAGGTGACCGATAATTTCCTCGAGTAAGAGTTTCGCGGTTCCAGCCTGGTGTGGCCGCCAGCAATCGTAATCGGTTACCATTGCGATCGAGGCATAACTGATTTCCGCTTCCCGGGCTAATTTGGCTTCGGGCATTATGGTCATACCGATGAGGTCGACTCCCCAAGTTCGATGCAGCATGGACTCCGCCCGTGTCGAAAAAGCCGGGCCTTCCATACACAGGTACGTTCCACGCTCGTGGACCTTCAGCGACGGCAAATTGCGATGAGCGGTTTCCATGATTATTTGACGCAGAACCTGGCATACTGGTTCCGCAAACTCCACATGCACGGCCGCATCTTCAAAGAAAGTTCCAGTTCGCTGCACCGTCCGATCTATGGTCTGATCGACCAGAACCAGATCCCGCGGTTGCATGGCCTCATTCAGGCTTCCAACCGCGCCGGAGGCGATTATCCACCGACACCCCACCGCCTTAAGGGCGTAGACATTGGCCCGATATGGCACCTGAGATGGATTCAACAGGTGACCGACGCCATGACGTGCGAGAATGGCGACCGGCACGCCATCCCAATCACAGAGTACCGGCGGAGCAGCCGGACGGCCAAACGGTGTTTCTATTTCCACAGCCTGACTATGGTCGACTTGTCGTAGCAACTCTTCCAAACCCGAGCCACCTATGATTCCAATCCGATCTTTCATCTTGAGGTATTCTCCAGAACGACCACCTCCACCAGAAGTATCAACTCCTGCCGCGATGATCATACACCAATCGGCGAGTCGCTGCCCACTACGGCTATCCCCGCAGCACCAGCGCGGGGAACGGGTTCTCTCAGGATCGCTGAAATTGGCGGCGATAGCCACTGGGAGTGAGGCCCACAATTTGTTTGAACCGGCGCGAAAAATGGAACTCATCACAGTAACCGCAGGCAGATGCAATTTTCGCGAACGTTTCCGAATGGGACTGCAACAGTGTGCAGGCGCGAGCCATCACCCGTTCCGAGGCATACCGCCCCGGAGAGATGCCGGAAAGTTTTTGAAACCGTTTGCGAAATGTTTCGTAAGTTTCGCCCATGGCCTCGGCTGCGGCATCCACATCGATCTGGTCCGCACGTGTAAAGCCTTCCAGCAGAGCCTGCGCACGGCGAAGCCAACTGGTATCGGCGGCGTTGGTTGGCACATTTTGCGCTATCTGTACCAGAAATTCCTGAACCGCCAGCATAGCCTCCAGCGGGGTCTTGTTTTCCACGGTACCGGCGAGGCGGGGCAGCCAGTAAGCCGGCGGCTCCAGGTGAATGACTTTTAGACTAAGCAACTCCTCACGTCGCCATAAATTAAAAATGGGGCCGTCAAACACCACATAAAATTCATTCCACAAATCGGAGGAATTTCGTCGCGGCCCATAGCGGTGCGGCAGATCCGGATAGACTACAATTAAATCTCCGGAACGCAGTAACTGGTGCGTACCGGAGGCATCTTCATACAGTCCTGTCCCGCTGTGCAGATAAACCATGGCATAACTGCCCAAAATGCGCATGCGGTCCCAGCCAGTTCCAGCACCTTGGCATAAGTAACCCGCCAGCGTTACGCGGCCCAGCTTTTGGCGGATGACGTTGCTCCAAGTAACCCGGCTGCTTTCGGACATGAAATATTCCTTTTCCTGTGGATTGCCAAATTATACATGCTTTGGTCCAAAACAGCCATGGCGTAGCCCAGAGGACTTTCGGCATAATTGGGGAAGAGCCAATCGCTGGATGACGCAACGCATGATTGAAAGGATTGCTTTATGACAATGATCAACATCAGAAAACAGCCGACGGTCATTCGTTCTAACGGCGTGTTCCTTGATACTGCGCCGAAGTGCTTCGGATATTTGAGAGATTCCACTGATCTGCTGGGAGATTCCGACAGACTGCGAGAACAGATGGCTAGAGATGGCTACCTGTTTTTACCCGGACTTTTACACCGCGAAGAGGTACTGGCGGCACGGGCGGAAGTGGTACACCGCCTGGCGAAATCGGGCATGCTCAAGGTCGGCACCGATCCCATGGACGCCATTATCGCACCGGGCAGGGCTTCCACGTTCATGCCGGAACTGGCCTTGAACAACACTGCGCTGGACAAGGTGTTATACGCAGGTCCGATGATGGCTTTTTTTGAAAAGTTTTTTGCAGCTCCTGTTCGCCACTTTGATTTCACATGGGTGCGAGCCATTTCGCCTGGAAACGGAACACGTTCGCATTGTGACAGCGTTTACATGAACCGGGGAACACACCACCTGTATACGGCATGGACACCTATTGGGGATGTCTCGTTTGAGCTTGGCGGGCTGATGGTGCTGGAAGGATCCAACAATAACCAGAGGCTCAAGGAAACTTATGGTATGCAGGATGTGGACAGCTTTTGCGAAAATAAACCCGATGCCAAAAAATGGGGCAAAGCTTGGGGCACCGGCGGCTCACTGTATGGAAATCCTAATCAAATACGAAAGTCTGTGGTCGGCGGAAATCCACAGGGTGGACGCTGGCTGAGCGCCGAATACAGAGCCGGTGATGTGCTCCTTTTTTCAATTTTTACAGTTCATGCTTCGCTGGACAATACCACGGCCGATCGTATTCGTTTCTCCTCCGACAGCCGGTACCAACTCGCCAGCGAACCTGCTGACGAACGCTGGGTCGGTGAGAACCCCATCGGCCATGGGCCAGCCGGAAAAAAAGGAAAAATCTGCTAAGAGCTTTACACCCATAATTTGCCGGGGTTGGTGATTGTGAGTTCATCCACCTTCGCTTGGCCAACCAATTCCACTGCACGCCGCAGGCCGCCCAGCCGGCTGGGTAAATGGTCTGGCCGATGGCAATCTGAACCGAGCATAAAGTAGCGGTGCTCGAGCAGATAACGTTCGGCGAGTCCGCGGCCATCTTCGCCTTCCGATCCGCCCAGCGGTCCCAAGTTGCCCTGAAAGAGGAGATCGCGATCCGCAAGAGCATCAATAAAATCCGGATTCAACCGCAGACAGTCCATTCTTTCCGGATGGGCCAGGATAACCGTCAATCCATGGGCCTGAAGCCAGTCTACGCATTCATCCGCCCACCAGGGCCAGTCCGGCTCCCACAAATCTACTAAAACATAAGGCGTATTAAAGCCGAAGGTGGGAATGCGCGAGGTGTCCGGGAGCGATAAAATGCGAGGAGACAGACGCAGCTCACCACCCGGGCGCAACTGCACTGCTATGCCGTCGGCCACCAGGTATTTGCGCAGCATTTCCAGATGACTTACGACTTGCGCGGGCTGGATATCTCCGAATTCCATGGCCCCGGTATGGGGAGTCACAAAAAATTTCGTGTAACCGCGATGCCAGAAGGCGCGAAGGCAGGTTATGGATTCCAGCGGTGTCTTGCAGCCATCGTCCACCGCCGGCAGAAAATGATTGTGAACATCAATGCGTGTCATGTGCGAACCATTCCACTGATTGCAGTGTGGCGGCCAGGCCGGGTTAGCTGGCGGCGGCTTCCATGTCCGCGCTGCTGCGGCTCATACGCTTTCTCTCATTTTCCTTGAGATAGCGTTTGCGCAGACGAATGTTCTTCGGCGTAATTTCCACCAGTTCATCATCCTCAATGTATTCCAGAGCGAGCTCCAGAGACATGTCACGGGGTGGCTTGAGAATGATGTTTTTATCGCTGGCGGTAGTGCGCATATTGGATAATTTTTTCTCGCGGCAGACGTTCACCGGAATATCGGTGTCTTTGTTGTATTCGCCCACCACCATGCCCTCATAAACCTCATCCCCGGGCTTTACAAACATGACGCCGCGTTCCTGGAGTGTGTCGAGTGCAAAGGCATTGGCGGAGCCATTTTCCATACTGACCATCACGCCATTCTGCCGGCCCGGCAACGCGCCACGAATAAATTGATAATCGTGAAAGGTGTGGTGCATAACCGCTTCGCCCTGTGTGGCGTTGAGCAGCCGCGTGCGCAGGCCAATAAGCCCCCGCGCCGGAATGGTGAATTCCAGATGGGTCATATTGCCCTTGGTATCCATCTTGACGAGTTCACCGCGGCGATTGCCGATGGCCTCCATCACGGCTCCCACCGCCGACTGCGGAACATCAATAACCAGATTTTCCACCGGCTCGCATTTGTGGCCGTTGAGTTCCTTGAAAATCACCTTGGGTTTGGAGACCTGCAGTTCATAGCCTTCACGGCGCATATTTTCAATGAGCACGCCCAGGTGCAAAAGGCCGCGCCCGCTGACCCTGAGCGAATCCGCCGATGACGTATCTTCGACTCGCAGCGCAACATTGCTTTGCAGTTCGCGCATCAGCCGGTCGCGCAGATTGCGACTGGTAACAAATTTTCCTTCACGGCCGGCCAGCGGAGAATCGTTAACGCTGAAAATCATGCTAAGCGTGGGTTCGTCCACGTCAATGAGGGGCAAGGCATCCGGATGTTCCAACGTGGCAATAGTATCGCCGATGTCCACATCTTCAATGCCAACCACGGCACAAATATCGCCGGCTTCGGCGTGCTGGGTTTTTTCCCGGGCCAGTCCGGCAAATAAATATAGCTCTGCAATCAAATGGTTTTCGATTTTGCCGTTGCGTTTGACCAGAGCCACCTTTTGGCCTTTGTTCAAAACGCCGTTGAACACTCGCCCGATGCCGATGCGTCCTACATATTCGTTGTAGTCGATGTTGGTGATCTGCATCTGCAGCGGCTTGTCCAGGTCGGCCACCGGGCCGGGAATTTTGTTCACTATCGTTTCCATCAACGGCCGCATATCCGTGGCGGAATCCTTGACGTCCAGTCGGGCAAAGCCGGCGCGGCCTGAAGCGTAGACCACCGGAAAGTCCAAGGCGTCATCGTCGGCTTCGAGTTCCACAAACAGGTCAAAAATTTCGTTGAGCACCTCATCCGGACGGCAATCCGGACGGTCAATTTTATTGATCACCACAATCGGCTTGATGTGATAATGAAAGGCTTTGCGCAAGACAAACCGCGTCTGCGGCATTGGACCTTCAAATGCGTCCACCAGCAGCAGTACACCATCGGCCATTTTGAGTACGCGTTCCACCTCGCCTCCAAAATCGGCGTGGCCCGGCGTATCAATGATGTTGATTTTACGAACGACACCCCGCACATCGGTATAGTTCATGGCCACGTTTTTGGCCAGAATGGTAATGCCGCGTTCCCTCTCCAGCGGGTTATTATCCAGAATTAATGTATCGGTGGACATTTGCGTTTGGTTCTCGCGGAATAATCCGGATTGCCGCAGCAAAGCATCTACCAGCGTGGTTTTGCCATGGTCTACGTGGGCGATAATGGCGATGTTGCGTAATTCGTCTCGTCTTTTCATCAAAATGCTCATTTCCATGCCTGGGACTGCAAGCCGCCGGCGAGTTCCTGCGGAGTCTGTCGCGACCAGAAGGCTTAATACAATGCGGATTTCATCATGTTGGTTCAGGCAGCCCCAAGCCGCCCAGCCGCACCGAGCCGTGCAATGTACCACATTATTGCCGTAAAGACAAAAAGCAACTCCCGGACTTTGTGTTGGCGTTGGCGATCAGCGGGGGGTGGGAGATCGTTACACATCCGGCCTGATGGTAGGGTAAAATAAGTGGTTTAAGCTGGAGGTGCGATTTTGCCCGGTAGCCTGAAAATTGAGAGTCCTCTTTCGCCCGCAGGCGATCAGCCAGCAGCCATTGAGAAAATAGTAGCGGCATTTCGCGGCGGCAGTCGTCAACAGGTGCTGATGGGGGTAACGGGTTCGGGCAAAACCTTTACCATGGCTCATGTGGCGATGCAGCTTGGCGTGCCTACGCTGGTTATCAGTCACAACAAAACGCTGGCGGCCCAGCTTTATGATGAATTCAAGGTGTTGTTTCCGCATAACGCGGTGAATTACTTTGTCAGCTATTACGATTATTACCAGCCGGAGGCCTATATTCCGCAGCGGGATATTTACATCGAAAAAGATGCCGCACGCAATGATGATCTGGATCGCCTGCGCCTGGCCACAACGAGCAACCTTATTAGTCGCAGGGATGTGGTGACGGTGGCATCGGTAAGCTGCATTTTCGGCCTGGGGTCGCCGGAAGAATACAAGAAAAAAGTGCTGGGATTGCAAAAAGGCTCGACTCCGGGCCGGGAAGCCCTGATGCGGGCCTTGATTGACATGCAATACGAACGCAATGATATTGAATTTAAGCGGGGAACATTTCGGGCTCGCGGCGATGTGCTGGAAGTGTTTCCGGCGTATGAAACCACCGCGCTGAAAATAGAAATGTTCGGGGATGAAATCGAAAGTATCTGGCACATTCACCCAGTCAGCGGAGAAAAACTGGTTGCAGAGGAAACGGCGTTTATCTATCCGGCGAAGCATTACATGGCTGATCCATCCACGCTGGCCCGGGCCGTCGGCGATATTCAGGCGGAATTGAACCAGCGCACGAAAGAGCTGCGCATGGAGGGTAAATTGCTGGAAGCCCAGCGGCTGGCCGCCCGGACCCGTTATGACATAGAAATGTTACTGGAAACGGGATTTTGCAACGGTATCGAAAATTATTCGCGTCATATTGCGGGCTTGCCACCCGGTTGCAAACCTTTTACGCTCCTGGACTATTTTCCCAGGGATTTTCTGCTGATCATTGATGAATCACACGTAACAATTCCGCAAATCAATGCCATGTATGCCGGCGATCGCAATCGCAAACAGGTGCTGGTGGAACACGGCTTTCGACTGCCTTCGGCGTTGGATAACAGACCGATGCGGTTTGAGGAATTCCAGGCGATGTGGAATAAGGTTCTGTTTGTGTCGGCCACGCCGGGAAAATTTGAGCTGGAGTTGACCGGTGGGGAAGTAGTGGAGCAAATTATCCGTCCTACAGGCCTGATTGATCCGGTTATTCATGTGAAGCCCGCGCAGGGGCAGGTGCAGGATCTGCTGGAACAAGTGCGGTTACGGGCGGGCAAAAGCGAACGGGTTCTGGTTACGACACTGACCAAGAGGCTCTCGGAGGATTTGTCGCATTACCTCACCGAGGCCGGGCTGCGCTGCAAATATCTGCACAGCGAAATTCAGACCTTTGAACGGGTGGAAATTCTGCGCGAATTGCGACAGGGCGGTTTTGATTGCCTCGTCGGAGTGAACCTGCTGCGGGAAGGGCTGGATCTGCCGGAAGTATCGATGGTGGCTATTCTGGATGCGGATAAACAGGGTTTTCTACGCAGCGAAACATCGCTGATTCAGATGATCGGCCGGTGCGCCAGAAATGTCGGAGCGGCAGTAATTTTGTATGCGGATGTGGTGACGCCATCGATGCAGCGGGCCATAGATGAGACCGCCCGACGCCGCACCATTCAGGAAGCCTATAACAAGGAGCATGGCATTACGCCGCAAACCATTCAAAAGGCGATACGCCAGGGAATTGACGGCGACATACAGGCCCGCCGCACCGCCCGCGAAATGGTGGCCGAGTCGGAAAGCCAGTACGATCAACAGGAACTTATCCGTATGCTGGAAGAGGAAATGGTGGAAGCAGCCAATAATCTGGAGTTTGAAAAGGCCGCGGAAATACGGGATCGCATCGCGGAACTGCGCGCGGCCCAGCCGGCGAAGGTTGATGCCTCATCCGCGGGAGTGGTGGCGGCGGATATGGCGGGGCACAATGCGGCCCTGGCATCTGCCATTGACCAGGGCATTGCCCGCCGCCTGGCCAACAGAACTGCAATGACCCCGCAACAGAAAAAGCCGCGACGTGGCCCGGCGCGAAGGTAGGCCATCGGCCAATTGAGTCGTTGAGGCTGTTGCTCAGAAAGAGACTGGCGGCGGTGCGGGCGGTGAATGGCCGTCGGAATTCTGCGGCACTTCGATGGAAAGTTTGCGCTTGGGATCGCCCGCCAGATAAAGCGTCTGGGTAGGAAAGGCAAATTCAATGCCGGCATTTTCATAGGCTTCAAACAGCGCGAGGTTAAACCGCTGATTGAAATCCAGGTATGCCCACCAGTCTGTGCCAGGCCCGAAATAAAAGTAGTAGTAAGCCACCAGATTCAAGGTTGTTGCGCCGAGTTCGGTGAAGAACACGCGCGGAATACGGCCGTCGGGTGGAGGGGGTGAAGTGAGGTGCGGCTTGAAATCCGGCTGTTGGCAAAGGTCTTGAACAATTTGAACGGCTTGCCGGATTTTGGCTGCGGGCGTGTCATAGGGCAGAGAGATATTGAGTGTGCGGCGAATATATGGGCGGTTGGTAAAGTTCTGCACCGCATGATTGACGATATCGGAATTGGGAATGGAAACAATGCTGCCGTCAAAAAGCCGCAGACGGGTGGATCGTAAGCCGATGGCCTCGACCATGCCGTTGTAATTTTGATAGTTGATCCAATGGCCGACCAAAAAGGGGCGGTCCAGAAAAATGGTCAGTGTGCCGAACAGATTTTTGAGCGAATCCTGGGCGGCCAGGGAGATGGCCAGGCCGGCGATGCCCATGCCCGCCAGCCAGGCCCCGATGTTCTGGCTGAACACATTTTCCAGAATGTAAAGTGATCCGATGATGAAAATGAACATCCGCAGGCTTTTGCGAACCAGCGGTACAAACTGTTCGGTGAAGTTGGATTCATGCCGGGCCAGAAGTCGTTTGAGACTGTGCTCGGCGATGGAGACGATATTAAAAAAATACCAGAAGGCTGCCACATCCACGAGCAAATAAACCACACGATAGCTGAGGCTGGCTAAAGCCGGATCCAGTGTAAGCTGGTGAAACCCGACACCCAGCAATACGCCAAAGACCGCCACCTTGCTGGGCTTGGCCAGGCCATCCAGCAACAGTGCCTCCACGTGCCAATGTCCGCCATCCAATCGCATGGCCAGGCGACGCAGGATGACGGCGGAGATCTTTCCCAGGAGAAATCCACAGAATATGGCAAGAAGCAAACTGGCCCAGGCGAGCCAGCCATTGTTATGAATAAGCCCGTTAAGATTGAGCTGTTGCCAGAGGCTTTGCAGTAAATGCATGATGGGATGCGGTACCTGGCCTACATGCGGTGTGGTGTTGGGAACTGCGGCTAAATTGCAGAGTTTCCAGAACATGTCCAGAAGAATACTATGGGGCAAGCGGTTAAGTCAATGCCCGTTGGGCGGGCAGCGGGGCAGGGCTGCGGCATTTTTTTTAGATGCCGCTATAATTTGCTGCACTGGTTGGGCCTGGGCGACCGGTGGGCAAAACCCAATTGCAGCGTGATTCGCGAGTGGCAGTGAAAATGCCGGGCTTGCGACGAAATCAGATAGTGTCGGTTGTCGCCGGGCCGGTTGGAATGAAAGAAGAAACATGATGAGCAAATCCATGGTACGTGTGGCGATCATCGGGGCCAGTGGTTACACCGCGCTGGAATCGATCCGGTGGTTGCTGCGGCATCCGCAGGCCAAATTGACGTATCTGGCCAGCCGCAAAGAGCAGCAGCCGGTGAGCGAAATGTTTCCGGAGTTGCTGGGCCGCATTCTTCTGCCCGTGCAGCCGTTTGATGCCGCCGCCATTGCCAAGGCGGCGGATGTGGCGCTGGTCTGCTTACCGCACGTGGCGGCGATGGAGCACGTGCCGGCCTTGTTAACCGCGGGGCTGAAGGTGATTGACCTTTCCGCGGATTATCGCCTAAGTGATACGGTGTTGTACGAAAAATGGTACCGGCATCCGCATACGGACAAGGCCAATCTGGATCGTGCGGTCTATGGGTTGCCGGAGTTTTTTTCCGCGCAGATCAAATCGACCCAATTGACGGCCAATCCAGGCTGTTACGCCACTGCCGGCATTCTAGGTGTTGCACCACTGCTGCAGGAAAGCCTGGCGGCAACTGATGATATTATCATCAATGCGGCTTCCGGAATTTCCGGGGCGGGTCGCACCCCATCACAGGCCCATCATTTTCCGGAACGCAATGAAGCCTTTGAACCCTACAACATTGGATCTCACCGACACTCGCCGGAAATCGAACAAACACTCAGCCGGATTCTGGCCCAGCCGATGCAAATCATTTTTGTGCCGCACCTGGTGCCAATGGACCGGGGTATTCTCGCTACGATCTATCTCAAGGCACAGCCGGGTGCCACTGAGCAGGCCGCGGTGGCAGCTTTGGAACGGGTGTACGCAAACGCCCCGTTTGTCCGCATTCGCAAAGGGCAGTTGCCGAGCACCAAGTTCGTGGCCAATACCAACTTTGCCGATATCGCCGTGAAATTGTACAACCATCGATGGATTGTTACGGTAGCGATTGACAACATGGTGAAGGGCGCTGCCGGTCAGGCTATTGAAAATATGAACCTGATGTTTGGCCTGCCGGAAACGGCCGGCCTGCTGTAGGCCGGGGTGCTGCTTTATTTCGGCTTGTCGGCGATGGCTATCAGGTTTAAACCACGCCCCAAAGGCAGACATTCCCAGAGTTTGGCCAGAGGCAAAAGGGCGTCAAAGAGCCGCATCTGCCGCTGCGATAAATGACGCATACCACATGCTCCGCTGAGTCGCCAGCCCCAGGCCCCCATGCGGTTAAAGTTCTGCATGTTCCGGATGATGAAACCCGCCGCCAGCAGTTTCTGGCGAAGATCGTCGGCATCGTAGCGCCGCTGATGCCCTAGGCTCTCGTCGATGTAGTTGTTCAGCCGGGGTTGTGCGGGCACCATTAAAATAAGGGTGCCGCCGGGAGTCAAAAGAGAAAAATAATTTTTGAGGGCTGCGGTGTCATCAGCCAGTCGCTGAATCACATTGAGTGCGATCACAGTATCAAAACCGCCCGTTACACCTGCCGCGGCAGGTGCGGCCAGGGCCAGATCACCGCGAAGCACCTGCAGATTTTCCAGATGGCCGAAACGCAGATTTAATCGCTCCACATAAAACGGATCGCTATCCACAGCCACGATTTCCGGACAGGACAGCAGCAACTCAGTAAAGTTGCCGATGCCGCAGCCCACTTCGAGAACGCGCCGGCCAATGGCGTGTTGAAAGCGGCTTTTGGACCATCGTTTGAGCCGGCGGGCTTTGCGGATGCTTTGCAGAATGTAATAGTCGCTGTGGGTGGTGAAGCGTTGATCAATGTAGCGGCAGCGAAAGAGAACCCAGAGGGCCTCAATGGCGTCTTTGAGGCCGATGTTTTTTCCTTCCGCCACGCTGCGCCCATGGTAACTGATGGGCACTTCATAAATACGTATCTGCCACTGGGCCAGGCGGGCCGAAAGTTCAGGTTCCAGCCCGAATCGCTGGGCCTTCAGCGGAATCTGCCGGAGGATGTCGGCGCGGACGGCCTTGTAACAGGTTTCCATATCGGTGAGATTGATATCCAGCAGTATGTTGGTAACCCACGTCAGAAATTTATTCGCCTGTTGATGCCAATAATGCAACACTTTTCGCTGCGGGTTAAAGGCAAAGCGGGAACCAAATACCACATCGGCCCGACCGTCCAGAAGCGGGGCCAGCAGTTTGGAATAATCCGCGGGGTCATATTCCAGATCCGCATCTTGAATCAGGCTGATGTCGCCGCGCATTTCGGCAATAGCGGTGCGAATGGCCGCGGCCTTTCCACTGTTGCTCTGGTGCTGTACGATGCGGATACGTGAATCGGCGGAGGCAAGCTGCTGCAGAATCTGCCAGGAGTTGTCCCGGCTGCAATCGTCCACGCAAATGACTTCCACCGGCAACGGCACGCGGCTGGCCAGAACACGGGCCAGAATGGTGCGCAGCGTCCGCGACTCGTTGTACACGGGCATTAAAATGCTAAGTAATTTATAGTCGTGTCCCACGTTTATTATCGCCGTTTTATGTTCTGGGCATCGGCTTTAAGGAACCCGCCACGGCTTTTCGCCGTTAGCGCACGCTCATGCGGACAATTTTCGGCTTGTTGACCGGGCTGCCCATGCGCGGATTGGAAAGAGGGGTGGCGGCAATTTTATCGACGACTTCAATGCCGACAATCACTTGGCCAAAGGCGGTGTATTGGCCATCCAGATGGGGCGAAGCCTGATGCACAATAAAGAACTGCGAGCCGGCCGAATCTGGATCGCTGGATCGAGCCATGCTGATGACTCCGCGGATGTGTTTGCGGGCGTTGAATTCTGCCTTAACGGTATGGCCAGGCCCTCCGGTACCGGTTCCATGTGGACATCCGCCCTGGATCATAAATCCGGGGATAATGCGATGGAATGAGAGTCCATCATAGAACCCCTTTTTAATAAGAGAGGTGAAGTTTTCGACGGTTTTTGGTGCCACGTCCGACCAGAGTTCGAGTTCAATATTACCGTGTTCGGTTTCCATGAGTACCTTAGGATTTGGTTGGGGGGATACGGCCATAGTCGAAATTCCTTTCTGAACCGGACATTTCTCAAAACGGCCATGCAGGTCCGGGGTGCTGCGTTGGCTTCATCGGTTCCAAGTTATGGATCGGCTCGACGTGGAACCGCTCGTGGAACGTCAAGAGCCTAAGGGCGGCAAAGCCCCGCCGTCAAGTGATGGTGGCTGTCTGCGCGAGATAATTCTCCGTGCCGGTCCCGGCGATCCAAAATCGACCGGGAGCAGAAAGTCATTACGGATGTTTGGTTTCTCCGTTGGGTGTGGGGGCGGCTTCCATTTCAAGGAGCAAATCGCCACTGGAAACGGTAGCGCCGGGTTGAATGTAAATTTTGGCGACTTTGCCGTCGCGCGGAGAATAGACGGCAGTTTCCATTTTCATGGCTTCAATGGAAAGGAGTTTGTCGCCACGATTAAGAACCTGGCCAAGACTGACGGAAATAGCGGCAATTTTGCCGGGCATTGGTGCGGCCACATGGCCGGGATTGTCGCGATCGGCTTTGACCACGTGCGTGCGGGCGGTTGACTCAAGGGCCTTATCCGCCACTTTGACTTCGCGCGGCTGGCCATTGAGTTCAAAGAAGACGGTGCGCATGCCATCCGGATCCGGATCGCCGACGGTCAGAAATTTTACCAGCAGTGTTTTGCCGGGTTCAATTTGAATGGGTACTTCAGCATAGGGCTGCATGGGATAGAAAAATGATGGCGTGGGAATGACGCTGACATCGCCAAAGGCCCGGCGCATGCGGTCGAAGGCGAGAAATACCTGGGGGTACATGAGGTAACTGCCTACATCAGTGTCGGAACATTCGTGATGGACTTTGGCCTCCAGCTCAGTTTTGATTTGGGCGATATTGATGGATTCCATGCGTCCGCCGGGGCGGCTCGTCAGCGGCTTTTCTTTGCGCAGAATGATTTTTTGCAGATTTTTGGGCCATCCTCCAGGCGGCTGACCGAGATCTCCGCGGAACATTTCCACAACACTTTTGGGAAAGTCGAGGTGGCGGGATTCATCGAGTATGTCGGCAGGTTTGAGATTGTTGGTAACCATGAAAAGCGCCATATCTCCGACGACTTTGCTGGAGGGGGTGACCTTCACGATGTCACCGAACATCTTGTTGACATGGGCGTACATGGCGGCGATTTCGTTCCAGCGGTCGGCGAGGCCCAGACTGCGAGCCTGTCCCCGCAGGTTGGTGTACTGGCCGCCGGGCATTTCATGTTCGTAGACGGATGCGGTGGGGGCAAGCATGCCCTCTTCAAAGGGCTGGTAATAGCGGCGAACGGCTTCCCAGTAGTTCGCGATCTGGGCCAGAGCGTCTTGGTCCAGCCCGCTGTCGCGCGGTGTATTGGCCAGTGCTGCGACCAGGGCGTTGAGGTTGGGCTGGCTGGTCATGGAGCTCATGGAACTGATAGCGGCATCGACAATATGCACGCCGGACTGGGCGGCCAGAAGAATGCCGGCGGCCTGTACGCCGGCGGTATCGTGGGTGTGGAAGTGGATGGGCACGCCGACGGCATCGCGCAGGGCCTTGACGAGCTTTTGCGCAGCCAGGGGTTTGCACAGGCCGGCCATATCCTTAATAGCCAGAATATGGGTACCCATTTTTTCAAGTTCGCGGGCCATGCGCACGTAATAACGGAGGGGATAGCGATCGCGGCGGGGGTCCAGAATGTCGCCGGTGTAACAGATAGCCGCTTCAAGTACGGCGGGGGTGTCCAGGACGGCTTCCATGGCCACCTGCATGTTTCGTGTCCAGTTGAGGGAATCAAAAACGCGAAAAATATCAATGCCCTGCTGGGCGGAAAGCTTGACAAAATGGCGCACTACATTGTCCGGATAATTGGTGTAGCCGACAGCATTGCTGGCCCGCAGCAACATCTGAAACGGAATGTTGGGAATGCGTGTACGGAGCTGGGCGAGGCGTTCCCAGGGGTCTTCGTGTAAAAAGCGCAGGGCGGTATCGAAGGTGGCACCACCCCACATTTCCAGACTGAACAGATTGGGCAGCCGATGAGCAATGGCGTCGGCGACACCAAGCATATCAATGGTGCGCACGCGCGTGGCAAGCAGGGATTGGTGGGCATCGCGCATGGTGGTATCGGTAAAAAGCAAAGGCCGGCGCGTGAGCAGCCAACGGGAGAATTCTTTGGCTCCCAGTTCCTTGAGTTTGTCGCGCAGGCCCGGCGGCGGCGCGGTGCCGGCGGGAAAGGGTACTTTGGGCGCGGGGGTCATGATGGAAAGATCGGGCTGGCGTTTGACATCGGGAGAACCATTGACAATGACATTTCCCAGGAAGGTCAGAATACGTGTAGCGCGGTCTTTGCGCACGATGAAGCGAAATAGCGCCGGCGTGTTATCAACAAAGGTGGTGGTGGCGGCACCGCTGAGGAAGGTGGGGTGCTGCACCAGATTTTCCAGAAAGGGGATATTGGTTTTTACGCCGCGCACGCGAAATTCAGAAAGAGCCCGCACGGTACGGGCCACGGTTTCTTCCAGCGTGGGGGCGAAGCAGGTGAGCTTGACCAGCAGCGAATCGAAATACGGAGTGATAACGGCCCCGGTGTAGGCGGTGCCGCCATCAAGTCGCACGCCAAAGCCTGCCGGTGAGCGGTAACTGGTAATTCGGCCATAGTCCGGGATGAAGTGATTGGCGGGGTCCTCGCTGGTGATACGGCACTGCAGGGCGACGCCGCGACAGGTGATTTCCTCCTGGCGGGGAATTCGGATGGGCGAGGCGTGAAGGGCGTGGCCCTGTGCGATGAGAATTTGCGATTTGACCAGATCAATTCCGGTGACAATTTCGGTTACGGTGTGTTCTACCTGAATGCGGGGATTGACTTCAATGAAGAAAAATTCGCCCGAGTCACTGTCCACGAGAAATTCGACGGTGCCGGCATTTTTATAGCCGACGTAACGTCCGATTAACAGAGCGGATTGGCAGATTTTTTCGCGTAAAGCTGGGTCCAGGCTGACGCATGGTGCCATTTCCACCACTTTTTGATGGCGGCGCTGTACGGAGCAATCGCGTTCGAAAAGGTGGACGAGATTGCCATGGCTGTCACCAAGGATTTGCACTTCGATATGACGGGCGTTGGCAATGTAGCGTTCGAGAAAGACTTCGGATTTGCCGAAAGCGCCTCCGGCTTCGCGCTGGGCCTCCTCGAGTTTGGCGGAAAGCTCGTCGGCATTTTTGACGACGCGCATACCGCGGCCACCGCCTCCAAAACTGGCCTTGATCATCAGTGGATAGCCGATGCGGCGGGCTTCTTTTTTAATGGCGGCGGGATCGGAAATGCCATCGGCCGTACCGGGACATATCGGCACACCGACTTTTTGGGCGATAGATCGGGCGGCGGTTTTATCGCCAAAGGCGCGAAGCATCTCCGGCGTTGGGCCAATGAAAGTGATGCCGGCCTTGGCGCAGGCCTGGGCGAAATCCGGATTTTCAGAAAGAAAGCCGTAGCCGGGGTGAATAGCGTCTACCTTGTGGGCCAGGGCGGTTTGGATAATGCTTGCAATGTTGAGGTAATTTTTGACGGGGGCATCCGGCTCCCCGATCTGGTAGGATTCATCGGCCTTAAACCGGTGAAGGCTGTAGCGATCCTCGTAACTGTATATAGCTACAGTGGACAAGCCAAGTTCCGTAGCCGCGCGTAAGATACGAATGGCAATTTCACTGCGATTGGCAACCAGTAACTTGTTCATGCGAAATATTACCTTTCTTGGTAAGGCTTTCCGTCTCCACGGTGTGTCAGAATAACCGATTAGCCGGCGTTTTGTAACCGTCTGAAAATAGTCCGGAGAAGACCATGGCTGAGGCGGATTCGACCACCGCCACAAGGCCCTTCGCCGCCTGCCCCATGGGCTGTCTGCTTGCTTGAGAGGCGGTTTGTGAATAGTATCACAAGGGTTGGGCGGCTGGTGTCGGTATCGGCTCCGGTCGTTCGGATAAGATGGTGCCGTTAGCCGCGATGCCAATGCAGCATCGCGGGATGGAGTCGTTCATGCCGTATACCATGGAGAAGGGTGTATCCCTTCTGGTTGATAACCCGTTGACCACCCCGCAGCTCAGTGCGGAGAGCAATTTATGGACGCTCAACTTCGGTCCGCAGCATCCGGCGACGCATACAGTCATTCGTCTGGTGCTGGAATTGGATGGTGAGCGTGTGGTGCGATGCGTACCCATTATTGGTTATCTGCACAGCGGTTTTGAAAAAAATGCTGAAGTGCTGGATTACAACCAGTACATGACCATTGTGAACCGCATGGATTATCTGGAACCGATTGCCAATGAAATGGCCTGGGTCCGGGCGGTGGAAACGCTGTTCGGGGTGGATCCCACTCCGCGATGCAAGGTGTATCGTACTATTCTGGGTGAATTGGGGCGGATCCAGAGCCATTTGCTTTGTGTTGGTGCCGCCGCACTGGATTTGGGAGCGTTTACAGCTTTTCTTTTCGGTTTCAATGAGCGCGAGCGCATTTACGACATTGTTGAATATGTTTCGGGATCGCGGTTTCATACCAGTTGGAACCGGGTCGGGGGGGCGATGAAAGATGTGGACGACAAAATCTTTGTTCCCATGGTGAAAAAATTCATTGATGATACGCTGCCCAAGGCCATTGATGATATTGAAAAATTGCTCAATCGGCTGCGAATTTTTATAGATCGCACGCAGGGAATTGGGGCTATCAGTACGGCCGAAGCGTTAAGCTGGAGCCTTTCGGGGCCGGTGGCCAGGGCCAGCGGCGTGATGCGCGATATACGAAAGGACGATCCGTACTTTTGCTTTGAAAACAACTGGGATGGGCAGGGGGCTGCGGCGGTAGATTTCAAAGTGCCCATTATGCAGACGGGGGATGTGCTGGCACGCTACCTGGTGCGGCTGGAGGAAATGAAGCAGTCTATAGCCATCATCCGACAATTGATTGATCGCATTCCCGGCGGGCCGATGAATGTGAGTCCGGAAGGCAAGGACGTGCTGCCGCCGAAATCGCAGGTTTACGGCAGTATTGAAGGCCTGATTCAACATTTTGAAATGGTGATGACCAACCGGGGCTTTACTCCGCCGGCCGGTGAAGTGTACGGCTGCTGCGAAACCGCCAATGGGGAACTGGGTTATTACGTGGTGAGTGACGGCGGCAAGGTGCCCTGGCGGGCGCGAACCCGTCCGCCGAGCTTCATCCACCTAAGCGTATTGCCGAAGATGATTGAAGGCCACACGGTGTCGGACGTGGTGGCGGTGCTGGGCAGCCTGAATATCATCGCCGCGGAACTGGACCGGTAAAGTGGAATATCACCGGCTTGAGGGCGGTGCGGTGTTCGCACCGGCCCATGTTTTTACCAGATGAAGAGGAATCCATGGCCTGGATTGTTGAAGATCGACTGAAAGCCTACCAGCCTGCAAGAAACGAACCGTACTTGACGGCCCGGATCAAGCAGGAAGTATCGGAGAAATATTTTCCCCGGTATCCGAACAAACGCGCTGCCTTGCTGCCGCTGTTTCATTTGATTATGCACGAATACGGTTACATTGCGGCGCAGGCGATTGATGAAGCGGCGGAATTTCTGGAGCTTACGCCGTCGCAGGTGCAGGATGCGGTAACATTTTATGAAGAGTTCCGCCTGGAAAAGACGGGTCGATACGTGGTGAACGTATGCCGGTCGATTTCCTGTGAATTGTGCGGACATCAGCGGGTGCTGGAAAAAATGCGGGAGATTTTCGGTATTGAACCCGGCGAAACCACGGCCGATGACAAAATCACGCTTTTGGAAGTGGAGTGTCTGGGGGCATGTGAACAGGCCCCCTGTGCGCTGGTCAATGAAGATTTACATGGCCAAATCAAGCCGGCGGAATTTTGCAGCCAACTGCAGCAATTACCTGCCGCTCCGGGTCATTCTACAACGGATGATGTTCGGTGAAGATCAATGTTTTGGTTCCCGGCCGATCCGGGAGAAACTCAAACCCTGCAAAACACGAGGTTAATTATGGCGTATGCCGGTCCGGTGTTACTCAAGCGTATTCCCGATGATCCTGCCCAGCGCAAGCTGTATCGTTATGCCGATTACATTGCGACCGGTGGCTACGCATCGCTGAAGAAGGTGCTGGCCATGCTGCCGGAAGACGTCATCAAACTGGTGGTGGATTCGGGTTTGCGCGGGCGGGGTGGAGCGGGCTTTCCATGTGGCACCAAATGGACGTTTCTGCCCAAAGATTTGTTTCCGCGTTACCTGGCAGTGAATTTTGACGAATCGGAGCCAGGGACGTTTAAAGATCGCTACCTGATAGATCATGATCCGCATATTTTGCTGGAAGGCATTGCGATTGCCGCGTTTGCCAACAAAATCAGCACCAGTTACATCTACATCCGGGGTGAATATCACCACGAAGCCAAGTTGCTGGAAGCCGCCCTGGCGGAAGCGTATGAACATGGTATTTTCGGCCAGAAGCACCCGGGGACGGATATTGTCAGTCATTGTTATGTGCACCGCGGGGCCGGTGCTTATATTTGTGGAGAAGAAACCGGCCTGCTCGAATCACTGGAAGGCAAGCGGGGCTGGCCGCGAATTAAGCCGCCATTTCCGGCTGTGGCCGGGGCCTTTGCCAAACCGACGATCATTAACAATGTGGAGACGCTGGCGTGTTTGCCGGCGATTGTGGAACACGGAGCCGCCTGGTTTAAGACGATGGGGACGCCATCATCTTCCGGCCCTAAGCTCTTTGGCGTAAGCGGACATGTGAACAAGCCCGGGGTTTTTGAAGAGGAACTGGGCATCAAAATGTCTACGCTGATCGAGAAATATGCCGGTGGTGTGAAGGGCGGCAAATACCGTGCGGCGATACCGGGAGGAGTATCCATGGGTGTTCTGGGCACGGATCAATACGATGCCGAGTTGGATTTTGACATCGGCAGAAAATACAACGTGCTGGGATTGGGCACGGCCGGCGTTATTGTGATGAATGATAAGACGGACCTGGTGGTGATGCTGCGAAATATCGTGCGGTTTTTTGCCCATGAAAGTTGCGGCCAATGCACGCCCTGCCGTGAAGGCACCGCCTGGATGCATAAAATTCTCAATCGTATTGTGGATGGTTTTGGCCAACCGCAAGATTTTGACGTGCTGGCCGAACTGTGTCTGACCATGGGTGCCATGCCCGGGACTACAATCTGTGGCCTGGCCGATGGAGCCAACTGGGCGGTCAAGACGTTTCTGCAGAAGTTTCCGGAAGATTTTAAGTCACGTTTGAAATCGCGGCAGGTGCAGGGCGTGGCCGTGACCGGTGCTGTCGTTGCATAAAGCACCAAGATTGAATTTTGAAAGGGATTAATTCTATGCCCACCATGGAAGTTGACGGTAAAAAAATCACATTTGAAGGCAAGAAGATGATTCTTCAAGCCTGCTTGGATGCCGGTGTGGAATTGCCGCACTATTGCTATCATTCGGGTCTTTCGGTGGTGGCCAGTTGCCGGATCTGTCTGGTGGAGGCGGAACATCCGAACCCCAAAGATCCGACGCAGATGATCAAGATACCGAAGTTAATTCCCAGTTGTCAGACGCCGGCCATGGACGGTATGAAAGTTTATTCCAAATCTCCCAAAGCTGCGGCGAATCAAAAAGCCGTCATGGAATTTCTCTTGATCAATCATCCGTTGGATTGTCCGGTGTGTGATCAGGCCGGTGAGTGTTCCCTGCAGGATTACAGCTATAAATATGGCCGGGCGGAAAGCCGCTTCGAGGAAGACAAGGCCAAAAAGCCTAAAAAGGACATAGGTCCTCATGTACTGCTGTATTCCGACCGCTGCATTATGTGCACGCGATGCGTGCGCTTTACCCATGAGATATCCGGCACCGGCGAACTGGCGGTGTTTGGCCGCGGGCACAAGGAAGAAATCAACGTATTTCAGGGCCGCCCTCTGGATAATCCTCTGTCCGGGAACGTGGTGGATATTTGCCCGGTGGGGGCGCTGCTGGATAAAGATATGCTTTTTACTCAGCGGGTATGGTTTTTGAAAAGCACACCCAGTATTTCACCATTCAGCAGCGGCGGCGAAAATGTCTTCATCGAGCACAACCAGGGGCGCATTTACCGTATTAAGCCGCGTTTTAATGCGGAGATCAACAAATGGTGGATTTCCGATGAAATCCGTTACGGGTGGAAATTTGTCCATGAAAACCGGTTGAGCAAACTGGTGGTTGGGGGCCGGGAGGAAATCGCCTGGGAAACCGCCGAGGCCCATCTGGATGGAATGATGCGCAAAACGGTGGCGGAAAAGGGACCGGGTTCCACCGCATTGGTGTTGTCTGCCTTTGATACAACGGAAGAAATGTATCTGGCGGCCAAATGGATTCGCGGTATAGATCGGCAGGCATGGCTGGTATTGAATCCACCGCGGGTGGATGGCACGGACCAGACCTTTAAAAATCCCGTTACCGGGGCCATTACCTATGTCATTCGCGCGGAAAAAGCACCGAATCGGCGAGGTGCGGAAAAGATCATTTCGCATTTTTCAGGGAACACGTGTGAGCTTTCGGACCTGGCGGCCAAGGTTGCCGGAGGTGCGTTTGGAGCAGCGGCGGTGGTTCTGGACCCGGTTCCGGGCACCGACCGGGCGGTTGAAACCGCGCTGACCGGCCTGGATAACCTGGCAGTGCTAAGTTCCCGTCCGACAGCACTGACGGGGCGGGCGGCGTTGGCGTTGCCTGTGTGTACATGGGCGGAAAAATCCGGTGTGTTTGAGAATTTTGCCGGTAGAATTCAGGCCTTTGATCGTGCCATTGAGCCATTGGAGAATACGCGGTGCAGTGGCGCTATATTCTGGAGCCTGCTGGGAGAATCCGGCACGTATCGGTCGCAGGATGGACGCCTCATGATGGGCCGGGAAGGTTTGCCGGATTATGCGGGCGTGACGGTGCCGAAGCGTGAGAAAAAGGTTCAACTGATGGAATTTTCGCCGCTGTAATGTTGCGCTCATGTTATCATGGCGGATATGGACGATCGCCCCAGATTATCGGTGGTACAGGTGCTGTCACGCTGGAAACGGCTGGATGAACCGCCGGCGGCACCGGGTCATGCTGATACCTTCTGGACGCAGATGAATCCGCGTGATCGGGCGTTTGCATTTGATTTGCTGCAGGGGGTGATCCGTTGGCGCGGCTTGCTGGATTGCGTTATCGCGGCCAACTTAAGCCGGCCCATGGCCGGTCTGGATTCCGCGGTACGGGCCATTTTGGAAGTGGGAGTTTATCAATTGTTGCTGCACGGGGGCGTGGCAGATTATGCCGCCGTTGATTCGAGTGTGGAAATGGCCGCGGCGGTCGGGCTGCCGCGGGCCGGGGCGCTGGTCAACGCGGTGCTGCGCGGGATCACACGGATGAATGTGCGGGTGCAGCGATCCAGCCTGCTGTCAAAGGACAGCTTTCCTCTGGATATGGAGCGGCGCATGGTTTTTGACCGGGCGATGTTTCCGGATCCGCATCTGAATCGCATAGGTCATCTGGCGGTTGTTACCAGTCATCCACTTTCGTTGGTGGATATGCTGGAAAAGACGGTGGGATCCAGGCAGTGCCAGGCCATTTTAATCGGCAACAATGCCCGCCCCGTTATTACTTTGCGCGCGGATGACTCGCGGTTTGTCCCGCCGCCCATGGCTGGGTTGATTCGGCATGAATCGCCGGGCTTCTTCATTGCCGCGGAAGGTTGGAACGATCAAATAGATGCCTTAGTGGCCGCAGGTCTGCTTTCGCCGCAGGATCCTACCGCCGCTGAAGCAGTTCGGGCGATGGTCGCAGCCCTGGAAAGCCGGCGAGCAACGTTGCCCAGCCAACTCAAAATTTTGGATTTGTGCGCCGGTATGGGCACCAAAACTTTGCAGATGGCCCGGGGGTTGCCTGGTGCCCGCGTGGTGGCGTGCGACGTTGTGCCGGCCAAGCTCACCGCACTGCAACAACGTATGGAACAAGCCGGCGTGCAGACGGTCCAGATACAAGGTGCCGACGAGATGGTTAGCCGGACGGGTGGGTCGTGCTTTGACGGTGTTTTGGTGGATGTTCCGTGTTCCAACACGGGAGTGATGGCCCGGCGCGCACAGGCGCGGTGGCGCTGGCCATCGCTGCAACACGCTGATCTGGCAAACCGGCAACACGAACTTCTGGAAACAGGCGCGAAGCTGGTGGCTTGCGGTGGCGTGCTGGTGTATTCCACATGCAGTATTAACCCCGGAGAAAACGAGCGCATTGTGTCGCGTTTTATGGCTTCACAGCCGTCATGGAAAAGTTGGACCATCGAACAACAAAAAAGCATTCTTCCGCGGGTAGTTGCCAACCCGGCTGGGCGCTGCGATGGTGGTTTTGTATGCGTACTAAGCTGGCAGCGTCGGGATCAGCGCAGCGGATCGGCAGTACTTCCGCCATCGGTTCCCGAAACTCGATGAATTTATTTTTTCTGGCGTCGGGCGAGCTTTTGAAGGTACATGGTCAGCAAAAGTGACAAAATAATGGCCGTGGCGAAAAAGTAGATGCCGATCCTGGGTGAAGCCTGCAAGGCACCGCCCGATTTGGCAATTACCACGATAATGGCCACCACGAATACATCCATCATGGACCAGCGGCCGAGAAACTCCAGCCATTTTAGTGCTTTTAGACGTTGCTCCTGGGTAAAATGGCCGCACCATAGCGCCAGCAGTATTACCAGTTTCGCAAACGGAAATAGTATTGAAAAGGTGAAAAGAATTGACCCCAGGCCAAAATGACCGCTGCGGAACAAACCGATGGTCCCTGACCAGAGTGAATAGCTGCTTTTCCAGAAGACAAACTTTTTAACAGCCAGTACTGGCAGACATTGTGCGGTTATCAGCAGGCCCAGAACAGCGCACAGATAAGCCGGAATATCCCATCGATTGGGATAATATTGCCAAAGTGATTTTCTGCTTTTTTGCGGCACATTGAAATTCCGTTTTACACACTCCGCAGGCGGCCGTTAAGGGCTAGGCCGTGGCCTCCATGATACGTTATCTTCGGAATGCTATCGAGTACATGCTTCAGTGGCTAAAATACCGTGGTAATGTATGTGCCGGGGCTTGGGGAGCGTGCGCTATTGCGGCACCGGAGGCGGGGCCAGGGAACCTGGTATTCTTCCGGGGTGGATAATTTGCACAATTTTTTGCGGGGAAAACGCACCGCAGAGCAAATGTACGGCGGATGGGGACACCTCGAATTCGTCGGCGAGAAATTTCAATAATCGTGCGGTAGCCCGACCTTTTTCCGCTGCCGCGGGTACGTGAACCACAATACGCCCACCAAGTACCTTGCCCCAGGCGGCGACTTTGGCCCCTGCATGAACCTTAAGCTGCAGGATCAGGGTGTTACCATCCCAGCGATAATAAGTGTTTAACGCCTGCATAAATATGCGTCCTCGTTGGCGGTACCTGGCGATGGCCCAATACATGCCTGTTGGCCGTTCCAGTAAGATGGAATGTACAGGGTTGACCGGAGCTGTCAAATCAGCGGCTGTCAGGTTGTAAAAAGGGCGAAGGTCAGGAATATACCAGTTCGTAATAAACGGCGTGCGTGGCAGCCCCATCCAATACCAGATGTCGACCTGTTATGGGCAGCGTTTTGCCGGTACGTTGGCCGGCATCGTTGAGTACGTAAACGGTCGGTGTGCCGGGGCGTTTGAGGGTTAAATTCACCTGAACCGGTTCCATGCGCATGGGCGGTTGTCCCGCATTCATCAGATATCCCCGTGCCATCTTCATGCCGGTGTTGTACACCCGGGCGATGGTGGTGATCAATATGCGGTGGCTGGCAGCGATGGTGCCATGGCGTGCTAACGCGGTAACATAAATTGAGGCAAAACGCGTCCCGGATGTGATGACGACATTTTTCAGATTGATTTTGCGGCCGGCGGCAAAGCCCACCACGGCCTGTGTGCCTGGGGTGTTAATCGTGATAAAACCGCTGGTTGGCAGGGTACCGGCATGCCAGGCCAGTTGGCCGGTGGAACTGCACAACATGCCATCCTTACGATAAGCCTGGAGAGAGACAGTGGGAGTTGGTTTGTATTTTTTTGTAAACGTAACAACACAACGTCCCACGGCCAGAGCGGCTGCCGGAACTTTGTTGGTGGTGAATGATTTGACATCGCCGTGTTGTGTGGTGGTGTCCGTGAAACCCAGACGGGCATGGAAAAGGTCCTTAACGCAGACGTAACGGGGCAGGAGCAAGCGCGATTCCTGGACGTCGCCGCGCAGTACCTGGCGGGCCACCGCCGGAAAAATACCCAGAATTTGCGGAATGTTGACTTGCCATTGGCTCTGGCCAACAGAGGAATCAAATCCGGCGCGTCCGGACACGGCAAAAATCTGCGAGGAATCCCAGCCATTGAGGCCCATGCCGTAAGCCCCGATGATGGCCGGTCCTTCCACACCGAACTGATTGGGAAAAACGCTGCTCCATTCAGAAAGCATGAAGGGACGGTTTTGGACCTGTTCCATGCCGGAACTCAAAATGGCGTCCCCCGGAGACACCAACATGGAGCCTCTGCCGGTAAAGTAATTGTGGCGGTCGATGATGTTGCCGCAGGTTGCGTCCGAATTGAGGTTGAGATAATTAGAATATCCGGAACCAGCCTGCCAGTTGGAAGTAACAATTAAACCCTTGTAACCGGTGCCACGGATGGCTTTAACATACCGATGGTAAAAGGCATTCTGTCGGTGGTAGAGGAACCGCAGCGTGTCCAGCAGCCGAGCCTTAAATGGACTTTTTGTCAGTTGTTGCGGGGAAACTTCCCACAAATTGGCGTCCGGATAAATGATGCCGCGGCTCCAGCTTTCCCCGCCGAAGCCGTCGCCGGCCATGGCGTTGATACCGCGCGGACCCCAGGCGGCCAGAAGTGCTTTCTTGCTGCCGTAACGTTTCTTAAGCCAGCGGAAAAACTCCTGCCCTGCCAGCTTTTTGATGGCCGGATATTGATGCAAAGCGCCCGCGGTGGTCCAGAAAAAAATGTCATTTTCGTTGACCAATTCCACACAGAAGATGGCGGGATCATCGGCATTGAGACCGCCGGTATAGGAATTCCGGTGATTCAAAAAATTGACTTCCTGCTCGATTTGCAGCTTTTGCAGTGCCGGCGAAAACCACAAAGGGCCTTCCCCGGTTTCGCGCCAGCCCGCCCCATCCGCAGGCCACTCCTTGGCATACGGAATCCTGGCCGCGTCCTGCGGCCCCAGACGCACCGCACCGAAATTGGCGGAAAGCTCACAGTAGATACCGTGCAACCGGAGCTGGTTGATGAAGCTGTCCAGCCGACTCAATTGCAGCGGATTAAAACGCACAAAGCTCTGCTTGGAGCAGATTCCCGCCCATCCAGGTCCATCCGCAAATTTGTGCAGTCGCACCAAATTAATGCCGTAGCTCGCATAAAAACGGGCCCGGGCTGATCCGATGCCCACGCCCCAGCGCTTATACCAGGCCTTTTTGACGCCCCAGCTTCGGGGAGGCGCGCACTGGCTGTAGGCGGTGTTCACACCCCAGAGCTTGATGGGCCGACCGTGATACATCAGGCGGGAACCAACCTGTTTAATCCACCCAAATTTGCCCGCCGGCGTGCCCAGCCAGTTTTTCATGCTGATAACGCTGGGCGTATGCGGTAAACGTTGGGCATTCCACGCAAACCATTGGCTCCAATGGGCCGGAGGCGGTACACTGGCCTTACCCGGATAAAAGGTGAATGCCGTCGGTAACGTCAGCGTCGCTACCACACGTCGTGTTGCGCCGGCCGCAATATGTTTGGTGGCAAGCTGCAGCCGGAAGTCCACGGCGGTTACGCACGAAATGGGTGGATTCACACTCAGAGGGTACATCCGCCCCGCGGCATTGTGAAAATCAATCTTTGCGCAGATGGGGCTGTTCTCACTGGAACAAGCCCATATCAAAGTGTGTCAATCCATGAAGATGGTCCAATGACTGGAAAGCCGGATGCGGGAAATCCGTCCCGATGGCCATCGGGATTTGGCGGGAGGGGAGGACGCCGGTTCGGCGTCCTTTCCTACCCCGATCGCTTCAATGGCCTGATGGAATAGCCGGGCCGGGCAGGATATTCGTCCCCAAAATGAGGTCTTCCATCGAAGTTCGGAATGGGAATGACATCCTGCCCTGGTCATCAGGAGTCAGTCCACATTAAAGTAGCGGGCGTCGGGATGATGAACAATCAGGGCGGAAGTGGATTGTTCGGGTTGAATCATCCAGCTTTCGGAGAGTGTGCATCCTATGCGTGACGGTTCCAGCAGGGCAAAGAGTTTTTCCTCATCCTGCAAATCCGGGCACGCCGGATAGCCGAAGCTGTAACGGCAACCCTGAAAATGGCAGGCGAAAAGATCCCGCATGGTGGGGCCGTCTCGTCCGGCAATGCTCCATTCCTGACGCACCCGTTTGTGCCACATTTCGGCCAGTGCTTCGGCAATCTGTACACCGATACCGTGCATGTACAGATACTCGGTGAAATCCCCCTGCTCGAAAAGTTGCTTTTCATAGGGGGTAATCTGCGGTCCGGCGGTAACACACTGCATGGCCACCACATCCATTTGTCCAGAATCGACCGGATGGAAAAAATCGGCCAGACACCAGCGTTTTTTGGCCGGTTGACGCGGAAAGTGAAACCTCAATCGCTCGGTCTTTTGATCCTGCGCATAAATAATCAGATCATTTTTATCGCTTTGGGCGTAGAAATAGCCGTACACCACCTGCGGCGACAGCAGTTTCAGGTCGCGGCATTTGTTCTTGATACGTGTGAAAATCGGTTGAACCGTCTCCTGCGTCCATCTGCGAAATTCATCACGTGACATGGTGCCGCTTTTAAATTGCCATTGCCCGCGAAACAGTGCTACCTCGTCGATGTAGGGATAAATCGTATCCAGCGGAATATCCGTGACCACACGACTGCCGTAAAATGGCAAAGCGGGGACGGGGTTGTCATGACGGATGTCCGACTTGGCGTATTGCGTTCGGGCGGGTTGGGCCGCAACTGTTGTTGACGGTACAGCCGAGACTGCGGGTTTGCCGGTGGGGGGGGCGCAGCGCGCTGCCGCCAACTCCTGGCTTTCACCGGTGGCCATGAGAATTTCCTGTGTGCGGCCCGTACACAGGTAATCCATCACCTTCAGGCCTTCAAAAGCGTCTTTGCCATAAAAGAGTGGGCCTTTGTAGATCTTGCGCAAATCGGATTCAACATATTTGCGGGTCAGGGCGGCACCGCCGAGAATCACGGGTATTGTCAGACCCAGCCGATTAAGTTCCATCAGATCTTCGCGCATCACCAGAGTAGATTTTACCAGCAGGCCGGAGAGGCCAATGGCGTGAGCTTCGTGCTTTTTAGCCGCGTCAATGACATTGGCGATCGGCTGCTTGATACCGAGGTTAAAGACGCTGTAGCCGTTGTTGGACAAAATAATATCTACGAGGTTCTTGCCGATGTCATGTACATCTCCCTTGACCGTGGCCAGCACCATGCGGCCACGGGTTTGGCCCTGGATTTTCGGCAGATGCGGCTCCAGATAAGCCACGGCGGCTTTCATCACTTCTGCACTTTGCAACACAAATGGCAACTGCATCTGGCCGCTGCCGAAAAGCTCGCCGACGGTCTTCATACCCTCCAGCAGATGATCATTGATGACCGCCAGTGGGGCATACTTTTGCAGAGCTTCATCCAGATGCGGGTGCAGATTTTGCCGGTCGCCGTCGATGATATGTCTTCGCAACTGTTGTTCCAGCGGCAACTTTTCCACGGTTTCGGTGGCCCGGGCCGGGGTGCCAAGGGCACTTAACAACCCCAGCGGGCTGTAGCCATCACGAGGTCGATCATAAATTAAGTCCAAGGCCCACTGATAGTGTTCCGGATCAATTTTATTGTGCGGCAGAATTTTTCCGAAATGTACAATCGCGGAGGTCAGGCCGGCCTTGACACATTCATCAAAAAACGCACTGTTGATCACCAGCCGGGCATAAGGCTTTAGTCCAAAGGACACGTTGGAAAGCCCCAGAGTGGTGTGACAGTTGGGGAATTCATGGGAAATGCGCCGTATGGCTTCTATAGTTTCCAGAGCCAGCTTCCGCACTTCCTCCTGGCCGGTAACAATGGGAAAAATCAGCGGATCAAAATAAATGTCCGTTTCCGGGATGCCGTATTTTTTTACCAGCAGCTCGTAGAGCCGGCGGGCGATGGCCAATTTTCGGTCGGCGGTTTTGCCCATCGCTTCGATTTTGTCTTCATCGATGGTTCCGGCCACAATTGCAGCACCGTAGCGGCGCAGCAGCCGGCACATGGCCGCGAGTTTCTCTTCGCCATCTTCCAGATTGATGGAGTTGATAATGCACTTGCCCGGTGCAACCTGGAGGCCCGCTTCAATCACATCCAGTTGCGTGGAGTCTATCATCAAGGGAGAGGCCACCTCTTTGACAAAACGCCGCACTACTTCGTGCATATCCGGAGCGCCTGCCCGGCCCACGTAATCTACGCACACATCCACGGCGTGCGATCCTTCTTTCACCTGCTCGCGGCCCATGGACACCAGGCCGTCCCAGTCACCGGCCAGCAGCAACTCTCTGAATTTTTTGGATCCGTTGGTATTGGTGCGTTCGCCGATGATAAGGATGGAATTGTCCTGGCGGGCCGGTACAGCGGAATAAAGAGAGGATATCTGGGCTGTTTTGGCGCTGGGTTGGCGACGAAAGGCGGCGCGTGGCAGGGGGGTAAGATCGGCAACGGCAGCGGCCACGCGGCGAATATGTGCAGGAGTTGTACCGCAACAGCCACCGACAATATTCACGCCGAATTTCGTTACAAATTCGACGTGGGCTGCGGCCAATTCATCCGGCCCGAGCGGAAAATGTGTGCGGCCTTCGCTTAACACAGGCAAGCCGGCATTGGGCTGCACCGAGATAAAACGGGTGCAATTTCGACTAAGCGTTTCCACGTGCGGTCGCATCAATTCCGGACCGGTGGCGCAGTTCATTCCCAACACGTCAATGGGCAGTGCTTCAAGCGCGGCAATTGCCGCTTCCATTTCCGTGCCCAGCAGCATGGTCCCCACGGTCTCCATGGTGACCTGCAGCATAACCGGAATGCGTTTGCGCATTTCGCGCATGGCATCAAATGCCGCGATGACGGCTACTTTGGCCTGCAACAGGTCAAAGCATGTTTCAATTAAAATGGCATCCACTCCGCCTTCCAGCAGGCCGCGGATCTGTTCCAGGTAGGAATCATGCATGATGGCAAAAGTGGTATTGCCCAGGGTAATGGCTTTCGTGCCCGGTCCCACGGAACCTGCCACGAAACGGGGCTTATCCGCAGTGGTATATTTTTGAGCGACTCGGCGGGCGAGACGCGCGGCGGCGACATTGATTTCATGGCAGCGTTCCGCCAGATCGAATTCCGCCAGTACAATTTTACTGGCCCCAAAGGTATCGGTTTCCACGGTGTCGGATCCGGCCGCATAGTAACTGGCATGAATTTGTTCAATGATGTCGGGGCGGCTTAGCACCAGCACTTCAGGGCAGTTTTCCAGATTCCAGAAATCCGCCAGAGTGAGGTTCGCTTCAAAAATCTGCGTGCCCAATCCGCCATCAAATACCATCACTCGTCGGGCCAGAATATCGAGAAATGGATGCTCTACCATGGGGCGGTCATAAACCGCGTCAAACGCCAGAGCGCGGTCAGCTTGGGGCGTTAATGAATGCGTATTGATTTCTGGCATCAGATAAGGCTGCCTGTTTATAGTTGACCATAGCGCGGCCGGGGCCTGGGTACGCGGGGTCCGCGCGCCGGTTCATGCCAACCGCGTTTGGGGCGTAATACCGCACGCACCATGGCTCCTGGCTTGACTTTGCGTACAGGTGGTTGCCAGAGTTCGGCGGTGTTGATTGGCTCATTGGCGGGGGCCTCGACGGTGGTACCTTCCTTAGCCAGGCGCTTGCGCTCTTTCTCCATTTCTTTTTCTTCGTACCATGCCTGCGTGGCCGCCTGTTTGGATTCGTGAAATTCCGGCGAACTGGCCTTAAATAGCCACTGTACTTCCCAGGCTTCCAGCGGTCGGCACTGTCCGGGGGCCAGGCCCTTGAGGGTTATTTTTTCGGCAATCGCCACGCGCAGAATGTCGCGCACTTTGTGGCCGGCCTTGGCCAGAACCCGTCCCACCTCCTGATTTTTTGCTTCGATGAGTTTGACTTCCAGCAGCGTATAGCGCCGTTCCCGGGCCAGCACGCGTACGGACAGCCCCCCGGTGCGAATAGGTTTGTTAGCGCCATCGGCAGGGCCAAGCCACGCCCCCTTTTTAATACTTTCCACCGCGGGTGATGCCATACGGCCATCGACCTGAACAATATAAGTTTTCTCAACTCCGTATCGCGGATGAGTCAACCGGTGGGCCAATTCACCATCATTGGTCATCAGAATCAGCCCCCGGGCATCCATGTCCAGTCGCCCCACGGAAAACAATCGCTGGGGTAGTTTGGGCATGAGTTCGTATACCGTCTTGCGGCCCGCGGGATCTTTGGTGGTAACCAGAATTCCTTTGGGTTTGTTGAGGATGTAATACACCTGTGGTTCAGGGGTAAGCACCGCAAGCAGACGTTCATCCACGGTAATTTTGTCAGCTTCCGGATCAATAAGAACCGGAAGTTTGGTGCGTACCTCGTCATTGACCCGCACTTTTCCGGCCAGGATCATCTCTTCGCATACGCGGCGAGATCCAACGCCGCAATCCGCCATAAACTTTTGTAATCTGATTTTCATAATCTACTTCTCCATAACACGCCGTGTCGGCGCTTATTCAGACGGCTTCGGGTAACTTGACCTCCAACCGCACACAATCACTGACCGCACATACCCGGGCATCTTCGAGTCCCGCGGGCAAAAACACAACATCACCACGAGTAAAGGCCGTGGGGCCGATGCCACGGGCTTGAATCAAGCCTTGACCGGACACAATAATCCAAACTCCCGCACGTCCGGATTCCAGGGTCTGAACACCACCGCTCCAATGAATGCGCGATATCTCAAAGTGCGCACACTTAACCAGTGTATCCGCTGAACCACCTTGAGGGCAAATCTGCTGCACACGAACAGCGGCGTCCGGGGAAGGGGCGGCATAGTCGATGGCCTCCAACGCAGCCTCTATGTGCAGTGCCCGAGGCTTGCCGCCAGGTCCCAGACGGTGCCAGTCAAAGAGGCGAAAGGTTGTGTCGCTGGGGGTTTGTACCTCCGCCACCAGCATCCCTGCTCCAAGGGCGTGGACCGTACCCGACGGCAGGTAATGAAAATCTCCGGCCCGAACACTCACCGAATTCAGCACCGATTCCACCTGGCCCTGTTCCACTGCACGACGCAGCGCTTCCTGGTTGACTCCGGGTTTGAGTCCCTTGAAAATTCTGGCCCCCGGTTCGGCATCCAGTACGTACCAAGCCTCACTTTTCACATGCGTGCCGGGATGGTTGCGGCAATAGGTTTCATCCGGATGGACCTGTATGGAAAGATCCGCACGGGCATCGAGAAATTTCACCAGTAACGGCACATGGCCACCGGTTCCCAGTCGCATCCGTCCCACCAGTTGCGCGGCGCATTCATGGAGAACCTGGCCGATCGTTCGGCCGGTCCACGGGCCATTGGCCAGACGGCTGCTAAGGCTGCCATCGGGATTGGCACCGCGTGAATCGGACTGGACGGAACCTGGTGCCAGATCCGCAAATTCCCAGGATTCGCCCACACTGTGCGTGCGCAACTCGCCCGGCACCGGCCGGCCCAGCGTCTGATAAAGATTTTTCCCGCCCCATATTCGCTCTTGGAATACAGGAACAAATTTCAGCGGGTATATCACCACAGACTCCTGACGGCAGGTTTAATTTTAGGTGCGCCGGCTTGCCAGTCCGACCCCTTTACTATATCATTATATCCGGATGAACGGATTATTGCCACAGAAAGCTCCTTCCAGTTACATGCCGGCTGCGACGCAGTGGGTCGAAATGCTTCGCGCGCTTGCTGATCCGATGCGGGTGCGCATTGTGCATCTGCTGGAGGAAGCCGCCGCTCCGGGCTTGCGCGTCGGAGAACTCTCCGAAGCCTTGAAACTGCCCCAATCCACCATTTCTCGTCATGTAAAAACTCTCATTGATGCCAATATTGCTGAGGTCCGCCGCGACGGCACCTCCATGTTTTATCGGCTTAGTGCTGCGACCAGCCACAGTGCATTGGGCCAACTTCGGCAGCTCACCCGGCACATTCTCGGCGGAGATTCACAAATTGTAACCGATTCCAGGCGACTGGCAGAAGTATTGCGGCGGCGGGATGAACATCATGGCTTTTTCTCCAGCGCCAATGCCCCCGAATGGGATGTCATCCGCAGTCGGTGTTTCGGAGACCGCTTTCATCTCGAGGCCATGCTGGCCCTGCTCAACCCTCAATGGACTGTGGGTGATTTAGGCACGGGAACCGGGGCCATGCTTCCGTTTTTGGCACCGCATGTTAGCTCTGTTATCGCAGTCGATGCGTCGTCGGCCATGCTCAAGGCCGCCGGCGTTCGGGTAAAAACGCAGAATCTGGCCAATGTAGAATTGCGCCACGGTCGGCTGGAGAATTTGCCCCTTGCCGATGCCGGTCTGGATGTGGCTCTGGTTGCGTTGGTGCTGCACCATGTTGCTGATCTGGGTTTGGCCCTGAGGGAGATTTATCGCGTGCTCAAACCCGATGGCGTGCTGGTACTGGTGGACCTTCTTCCGCATCAGGTGGAAATGTTTCGCGATAAAATGGGGCATCGCTGGATGGGCTTTGCTCCTGAAGCCCTGACTCCACTGCTCGAAGAGGCCGGCTTTGTAAAAAGCCGCTGGTATATGCTGCCGGCGCAAAAGTCCCGCACAGTGGATCTTCCGGCACCAGTACCTGATTTGTTTGTCATGCGGGCGCAGCGCCCTTTGGAATTGATCGCCGCGGTCGGTCGGGCAAAGTCGCCCGCGCGGGTTGCGGTAAAGTTTTAAGAAAGGAAAAGTTTCATGGTTGTTCCCAATGATGTCAAAGATTTATCCCTGGCCGCAGAAGGTAAAAAACGTATCGATTGGGCGGACAAGGATATGCCGGTGCTTAAAATGGTGCGTGAGCGTTTCGCCCGGGAAAAGCCTCTGGCTGGATGTCGTCTTTCGGCATGCCTTCACATCACCACCGAAACCGCCAACCTCGCCCGCGCTCTTCAGGCGGGCGGAGCGGAACTGGCGCTGTGTGCCTCCAACCCCCTTTCCACGCAGGATGATAACGCGGCTTCTTTGGTAGCGGATTACGGCATCAGCGTTTATGCCATCAAGGGCGAAGACCGTGATACCTACTACCGGCATATGAACACCGCCCTGGACCTCAAGCCGAACGTGACTATGGATGATGGTGCGGATCTGGTGAGTCTGCTCCATTCCACGCGCAAAGATATGGCGGCTAATGTGGTGGCCTCCATGGAGGAAACCACCACGGGCGTAATTCGCCTGCGGGCCATGGAAAAGGACGGTATTCTCAAATTTCCCGTGATCGCCGTCAACGATGCCCAGTGCAAACACTTTTTTGACAATCGTTATGGCACGGGGCAATCCACGATTGATGGTGTGATTCGCGCTACCGATCATCTCATTGCCGGTAAAAAAGTGGTGGTATGCGGCTACGGCTGGTGCGGCAAAGGCGTGGCCTCACGCGTGCGCGGTCTTGGTGCCAACACCATTGTTACCGAAATTGACCCGATTCGCGCCATTGAAGCTACGATGGACGGCTTTTGGGTAATGCCCATGAGCGAAGCGGCCAAAGTTGGAGATTTATTTATCACCGTTACCGGCAATATGCACGTGATTCGGATGGAACACTTTGAAGTGATGAAAGATAATGCCGTGGTGTGCAACTCCGGCCACTTCAATGTCGAACTCGACCTGGACGCGCTGGAGAAAAAGGCCGTCAGTTCCCGCAAGGGTGTGCGCGAATTCGTGGATGAATACACGTTGGCCAATGGGCATCGCATTCAAGTATTGGGTGAAGGGCGGTTGATCAATCTCGCTGCAGCCCACGGCCATCCGGCCTCGGTGATGGATATGAGCTTTGCAGTCCAAGCTTTGGCCACCGAATGGGCCGTGAAGAATCGAGGCAAGCTCGACAAACGCGTGCATGATGTACCGCTGTCCATCGACGAATGGGTGGCCGCTCTAAAGTTGGAAAGCATGGGTATCAAAATCGACGTTCTTACCGCAGAGCAGAAAAAGTATCTGGCCAGCCATGATATGGGTACGTAACTGTTTTTGGAGCGGCTTTTATGCGAATTATTTACATAGACATTGATTCGCAGCGACCGGATCATTTCGGCTGTTACGGCTACCATCGAAATACCACTCCGTTTATTGATGCACTGGCCCGCGAAGGCGTACGTTTTGATAAAGTATACGCCGCCGATGCTCCTTGTTTGCCGAGTCGTACTGGTTTTTATTCAGGACGTTTTGGAATTCAGACGGGTGTGGTGGGCCATGGCGGAACCACAGCCCAACCCAGAATCCAGCCACACCGTGGCTTCCGTGATCTCTTTGACGAGCAGGGCCTCGCTCGTCAACTTCAGGAAGCAGGCATACATACGACTATGATAAGTCCGTTCGGCCAGCGCCATGCGGCGCATTGGTTTTACGCCGGGTTTAACGAGATTCACAATACCGGTTTTGGCGGCATGGAGTCCGCCGAGCAGGTGATGCCGGTGGTCAATCGGTGGCTTTCGGATCATGCGGCCCAGGACAACTGGTACTTGCACATCAATTTTTGGGATCCACACACACCGTACCGGGTGCCGCTGGAATACGGCGAACCTTTCGCCAACGAACCACTACCCACATGGCTGGATGATGCTGCGTTGATCCGCCGCCATAACCAGATGACCGGCCCGCACAGTTCCATGGATATCAATATGTATGACGATGGCGAATCGCCACGCTTTCCGCGGCAGCCGGGGAAAGTGACGAATCTGCAGGAGATGCGCAAATTCATCAATGGCTACGATACCGGTGTTCGGTATGTGGATGAACAGGTGGGACGAATTGTGGCGTTTCTAAAGTCGGCAGGAATTTATGACCAAACCGCGATTATTATTTCCGCGGATCATGGGGAAAACCTGGGAGAACTGGGCATTTATGCCGAACATGGCACCGCCGATGAAGGCACGTGTCATATTCCGCTGATTATTAAATGGCCCGGCGGCAAGGCGGACATGGTCGAAGGCGGTTTGCACTACCAGCTCGACCTGGCCCCGACGCTGATGGAATTGCTGGGGCGCCAGGCATGTCCGATATGGGATGGCCAGAGTTTTGCCCAGGCGATTACGCATGGTCAGCCAGCCGGCCGTGAGGCACTGGTGATAAGCCAGTGTGCCCACGTGTGCCAGCGCAGCGTGCGCTGGGATGACTGGCTTTATATGCGCACGTACCATGATGGATTTCACCTTTTTGATCAGGAAATGCTCTTCAATATGCAAACCGATCCGCATGAGCAACACAATCTGGCGGCGACCAATCCGGAACTGTGCCGACAGGCTGCGTGGCGCTTGATGCAGTGGCACGACGGACAGATGCAGCGGCTCGCTGAGTTTGGAGGCGATGTGGTGGATCCGCTTTGGACGGTCATCCGCGAAGGCGGCCCGATGCATGCCAATGCCGGGCCAGGCTCTCCATTGCCGGAGTATCTCAAGAGGCTGCAAGCGACCGGACGAGGGGACGGAGCAGCGCAATTGCGCATCAAATACCGCCGTTTTCTGGATGGAGCCAAGCCATAAGCCGGGCCGTCCATCATCATCTCATCCAACAGTCAATACAATTTTGCCAAAGCCACCGCCGGCTTCCAACTGCCGATGCGCATCGGCGGCCTGTTCCAGAGGAAGCACTCGGCTGATCACCGGTTTGATTTGTCCGCGCTCCACGAGATTGGAAAGTGCATCGAGAGTGCGGCGACTGCGTTGTAAAAATAAGTAATGAAGGGAGACGTTGCGCCGGTAACCGACGCTTAAATCACCGGACGGATTTACAATGGTGATGATGCGCCCGAAGGGTCGTACAATGGGCAGGGACCGAACGACTAGATCGCCGCCAAAGCAATCATAAACCATATCTACTCCCCGGCCGTGGGTTTGTTCCCGTATGATCTGGGCAAAGTCTTCGGTGCTGCGGTCGATGACATAATCAGCACCCAGAGATCGCACCAAACCCGCGTTGGCGGCGGAACAGGTGGCGAAGACATAGGCTCCGGCGGTATGGGCCAACTGCACTGCCAGCGATCCGACGCCGCCGGATGCACCGTGAATCAGCACCGTGTCGCCCAGGCGAACCTGCCCGCGTTCCACAATGCCGTCCCAGGCCATTTGTCCGGCCAGTGGCAGGGCGGCTGCGTCAATAAATGAAAGCTTGAGCGGTTTGGGCGCAGCCAAAGAAGCCTGTACCAGGTGATATTGCGCATAGCCGCCCGGGCCGGAGAAGTCGGGCGAATAATAGACGGCGTCTCCCACTGCAAAATCAGTGACGTCCGGCCCCATTTGTTCGATAATTCCAGAAACGTCAAAACCGAGAATGCTTGCCGGGCCGAAACCAAAGGCTCCGGTTTTACGGAGTTTACAATCAATGGGATTAACGGCCGCAGCTTGCACCTTCACCAATAACCGCCCCATCCCGATGACCGGCACAGGCACCTCCCGCAGGGTTAATACTTCCGGTCCGCCATTGGCTGTGATCATCATCGCTTTCATAGGCACCTGCTTTTCATTTCCAGATCCAACTTTCGTTGTGGCTGCAAAACCTGATTTTTGCCTTCCGCCTTGCTAAAATAAAAGATGTACAATGTGTGCATGAAAAATACAAGCAGGGGCCGATAAATGATGATTGATCCTTCGACAAGTCCGACGGGCGTTATTATCGTCGATCATGGCAGCCGATTTCCTGCAGCCAATGATATGCTCTTGGAAGTGGTGGCGGTATTCAAAAGCGTTTCCGGTTATAAAATTGTGCAGGCCGCACACATGGAAATTGCTGAACCGAGCATCGCCAGGGCTTTTGCCGCCTGCGTCCGCCAGGGTGCCAAGGCCGTGCTTGTGCATCCTTATTTTCTCTCTCCCGGGCGGCACAGCACAACGGATATTCCACGACTGGTGGCTGAAGCTGCTCAGGATCACCCCGGTATTGTTTATCATGTTACCCAACCGCTGGGGGTTCATGAAGCTATCGCCAAGGTGATTATGGAGCGCCTTACAGATTGCTTCAACCAGCAGTACGCATGTGAGGCCTGTGCTAATCGCAACTGCACGCCAAGTGCGAATGCAAGTTTCACAAATTCTTAACTTTATGCCGATTAAAAACTTACACAAACGAGGGATGATGTTCCTCAAGGGCGATGAAGATTGCCTTTGGACCAACTCCTTTTCCGCCCCCGCTTAAGCCCCGCACGGCACTCCGTTGCGGGGCTTCCCTTTTATCCGTATTTGACCTGACGGGCATTATCGCAAATAATGAGCATCTTGTGCCCTTTACGGCGGGCTTATCGTGGTTTAGTGCGGGTATGCGTGTATGTTTCCAATCGGTACGGATTCACCTCAGAGGCGCACACCGTGGATGAATTACGCCATTATTGCCGCATGTACGGTGGTTTATTTTATGAGCCACCGGTCCAATACCCCCGTCGATCCGGCGGGGCTGGGCAAAGCCTGGCAAGGCCTGATGCTGACGCCCACGCATCTGCAGTTGTATCAGTTCATCACATACCAGTTCCTCCATGCTCATCTGATCCGCCATCTGCTGGGCAATATGATCTTCTTATGGGCTTTCGGCAATACACTCAACGATAAATTGGGACATCTGCCCTATCTGCTTTTTTATATTGCGGGCGGAGTTATGGCCGGTTGCGGCCAGGCCCTCACGTCGAGTGCGCCAACCTTGGGCGCGTCGGGTTCCATTGCCGCTGTGGTAGGCCTGTTTTTGGTGCTATTACCCTTGACCAACATCCGGGTCTGGTTCTTATTTGGAATATTCGAAATTCCCAGTATCTGGTTTATCGCCTTCCAAATCGTATTTTTTGATGTACTCGGAGAGGTTCTCCACACCAGCGACGGTGTCGCCCATTTTGCCCACCTGACCGGTTATCTGACAGGCATCGTCGTTGGGCTTATTGTGCTCTGGGCAAACCTGGTACCACGCGACCATTATGACCTGTTGGCTCTGTTGAATCGCTGGCGGCGGCGGCGGCAATACCAAAGCCTGGTGGCAGGTGGCTATAATCCATTCACGCACGGTAAAGGTTCTGTGACGATAACTCCGCCCGTGCAAGTCGCGGCGACTGGCGAAAAAGTGCCGGCCGCGGCATCAGATCCGCATGTTGCCAGCCTGCGAGAAACGGTGCTGAATCTTCGTCGCGATCATCAACTGACTCAGGCGGCTGGCACATTTCTGGAATTGCGCCGTCTGGATCCCGCGCAAGTGTTGCCCGAGGATGTGCAACTCGATATTGGCAATCAATTGATGTCGGAGGGGCGGTACCCGGCGGCGGCCACAACATACGAAGATTACCTTCGCGTATATCCACGCGGCAGTCAGGTGGACCAGGTGCAGTTAATACTGGGGCTGATTTACGCTCGTTACGAAGCTAAACCACAACGCGCCATCGAATTATTCCAAAAGTCGCTGAGCCAATTGCATAATCCAAGCCAACGTGCTTTGGCGGAAAGTGAACTGGCCAATCTGCGGGCTGCAGGCTATCCCATTGAACCGCTTCCGCCGACATAGCCCTAACCTGCATAGAACAGGACGAGACTGCCTGCAGGTCGGCGGTATTTTTCAGGTATTTTCCACGCCCGATTTGCTTTGCCGCTGGCTTGGAATGACCGCTGCCGTAAAGGGGCCGGTCATTGACGCGGCGGCGCTGCCAAGAGGGATAAGCAGATCTCTTCACACTGGAATAAAAACTCCAGCCACCAATACGATCATATCAAAAACATTTCCCGCTGCCGACCTAAGATCGAATCGCCGATGGTGGCCAGATTCGCATAATCCGTGTCAATCGCTGTCGGTGAGAGTGATGATATTGAGGAAAGACAAGCTGGGATGGCCTGCAGAGGCTGTCCGACGGAAGTTCTCAATACCGGCGATGACCGCGGATAAGGAAGATAGATATTTCATTTCCGACTGTTGTTCGGGGTTTTGGCCGTAGGCGCTGGGGGGATAGGCTATGTTCAAATAGTGTTTGTAGGCGGCGCGTGCCTGCTCAAAGAGTGGAACCGCGGCAGCGAAATCGTGATCGGCCGCATTGCCTAGGCGGAACCGGCGGCCCGCGATCTGCCATTGAACCAGGGCGTTAAATAGCATGTTTTCAGCCAAGCCGAGTTTCTGATAATACTGTACCTCCACCAGATGATCCATGTGCAAAATGGTGGAGGTGGGAAACTCGTGAAAATAAATTCTGAATTCCCGGATGGAACGCGGAGCATTCATCTGCACATTGCGGTAACAATCGCGGATGTTGGCCACACGGGCGGCAAACCGCTTGGTGAAGTGGCCGGGCGCAGCGCTGAAGATATGCCACGTGAGGCGCTGGGCATAATATAAATCATCGCGGCACCAAAGCCTCAGTGCCATCGGCGGCCAGGAATACAGGACTGCCTGGCCGGAATCGGTGGGCAACTCCGGCTGACGCAAAGCCCGGCGATATTCGACCCAGGCAAAATAAAATGGACTCAGGCCGTAGCGATAGTGGACGTGGCCTACTTTTACACCGTGGCCCACTGGACCTTTGCGATCACGGGCGGGCAGAAGCACGCAGTGAAATTCCGGCCGCGTGACGAGGTAATGAACTTCTGCCAGTGTACTTAAGGTGGGCTGCACTTTGCCAGGCACGTAGCGGTATAAATGCGCAATATCGTAGCGCCATCGGGCACAGTAGTATTTGCGTTCAAAGCTGGTGCCCAGTTTCAGGAAGAAGTTGTTGGCCTCGTTCATAATCATGTTGGAATCATTGGGAACCAGTTTCTGACCTTTGTACAGGTAAACCTGGCCGTCAAGAACCCATTTGTACTTCAGGTTCATGGCATGAAACTGGGCGGAGAGGTTGTACGCCTGATTCCAGGCGTTAAAAATGTAAACGGCACCAAAGTAAGGCTCCAAAGCCGCAATGGCGTTGTAATCGGATTCCAGCGGAACCCATTGACGCTTGTTTTTATCGCTTTCGGCATTTTCCCACAGGGCCATGGCCAGAATTCCGCGGAATCCGCCCAGGGTGAGTCGCGGAAAGGTTATAAGCAAATTGCCAAGTGTCTTGTTGCTGGTCTGTACCAGTTTGCTCCGTTGACGGGTCAACGTCGGTTGCAGGAAAAAAATGGCGGCCAGAAGAATAATGGCTATCGCTGCACAAATCACCTGGTCTCGCCGTACCTGGCTCCTGATGGAGGCCACCAGGGTGACACGACGGGCTGCTGCAGGTTGTGCGGCTGAAGGTGCGCTGCGATTGGGATCCGGTGATGGAGACATCAGGCCAGCTCCTGTTTTCTCAAAAGCAAATAGCCGAGCGCTAAGATCGGCAGGGCGCATGCCAAGGTCCAGCCGGCATCCACCACTGGAACCATCCAGGGTAAATTTCTGGAAATAATTATATCATGCAATGGATCAAACCGGGTAAAATCGGGCATCAGACGCACCAGTGCGTATAACATCTTTACCATCACCGCGGTAAGAAATGATCCGATCTGGTAGTACCAAAGGCCCTTCATTTTACTGTCAATGTAGGGTCCATACAGGCCAAAGCCTCCCAGGATCATCAACTTGTAAACAAAGTGAAACAAATTGCCCAGTACGTAGCATACCATGGTCGTCAACATGGCCACCGGCCAGCCCAACCGCGCGCTGGCCGTTACGCCGATAATCACCAGCAGCACCACCTCACAGAAAATGATGAATTCACTTTTGGCCAGATTTACAATAAAAGGGGATGGTGGTCGGACAATTTGTACGGAACTCTGGGTCAATTTAATCCAATGACCCGGATAGTTACTCTGTATGTTGATGACCAAAGGACTCTCGTCAAGCAGGCTTTTTGGCAACTTCATCACAGTCAAATGCTTTTCGGCGAAGCGCAATTGCATGCGCACAGGGTGAGTGGGATTGGCCAGCGTAAATGCGGTTATATCGGCGATAGCGGGCAATGCTTCATTTTCCTGCTTGTCAACGCTTAAAAACAGATGCACAGTGAAATTGCCATGCTTGCCGATAGGAATCCTTTTATCCGGTAAATGGTGAAACTCGAACGATGCCACCTCCGCAGGAATACCGGGGTGGGAATAGCTTGGCCCGACGATTTCCTGTTTGTTGTTGGATTTAAATCCGGTGATGACTGGATCGGGCGTGGGAGGCATCATACCTGCTGGGACGCGACTTCGATCCAAATTCAGAGCCAGACACGCGGCCGGCTGGGCCTGGGTTCCTGCCCCAAAAAACAAATAGGCTCCCAACGTGGGACAAGTTACTTTCAACAGCACCGGGCCGGGATCATAAAGCTTCCCGGTTGTCGGGTCATACAAGCTGAAAAAGTTGGTCCATTGCTTGGGACGCCATTCCACGGTTCCTTCTGGATTGAGAGTCAGCGACTGTTGAGCGGTTACCATCGGGTTATCACGCAGCACGGCGGCAACATGTATTTTAACGGGTTGCAGCATGGCCGCGGTCTGCTGCGACGAGGTGTTGGGCTTGGCTCCTGGATTTAGGCGTAGTATTCCAAAGCGTAACAGGAACACTGGCGGAGAAACAAACTGGGCGGGCAGTGATGGAAACTCAAAATAGAGGGTTTCTGAACTGCCCCCCTTTAAGGCCCGCTCCGGTGGATTGGTCTGATAGTTAATAAATCCAGCTATGCGCAGCGTGCCCGTATAATAATTCTGCGCCTGTAACACACCATGTCGTGCGGTATAACGAATGCCTGGTTGCGGCGGAATGCGCCGTACCAGCGAGTTATAGCTGTGCTGTTCATGCTCATAAAGTACTGCTGCATCATGCTTGATATGCATGTTGATCACGACCATAAATCCCCAGGTAATGGCCGTCATCAATACCAGCATCGCCAATCCAGCGGTACAGATGCCGATAACTTTTCCCAGCAGAAGTTCCAGACGGGAAATGGGTTTGCTGCCCGTGGTAATAAGCGTACGTCGCTCGCGTTCTCGCGGCAGGCTCACGCAGGCAAGAATGCCCAGATATACCAGCAGCATCACCAGTTGGGCTCGCAGCAGAATGGTCAGGTATATCTCCACCTGGCTGGCCGCCGAATAGGGTCGCACCAACAAGCTGATGATCAGGCATATCGCAAACCAGATCGGCACTATCGCCCATATTCTAGCGTTCCACGCTTCGGCAATGGTGGTGCGCCCAATGGCCCAGGATCGAAAAATTCCTGTGCGCAACCGTCCGACATCCCGGAAGGCTAACAGCACAAAAGCTACCACCAGAATGCCGATCGCGGTATAGGCGCTTATCGCAATATAATCAAAACCAGGATGATGATTCATCCGCCACTCCAAGGGGCGACCAATACTTTTTAACGACCAGATTTACCTTTTTAGATATTGCCTGTAACTTTGCATGGAATATGCCCTTGCGAGCGGCTGATCCAATGCAAGAATCTAACCGCGACTGGATTGTGCTACGGTTTCGCCACGGCGTTTGGCATCTACCAGCTTCTTGAATAAGTCTTCGAGCCGCACTCGGGGCCGACCCGTTTGTATACCTTCTGCTCCGCCTGCTTTGGCCATCTCAAGGAGTTTAACCTGCAAATCCGGGGAGACCTGCCGCGCCTCGAGTTGAAACACATCCTTGACTTCCAACAAATCACTCAATGCACCTTCCAACTCCACCCGGCCACGGTACAAAATTACCAGTCGATCACAAACATCTTCCACATCCGCAAGTTGATGACTGGAGAGCAAGACGGTTTTTCCAGCCGCTTTCAGCCGCAGGATCATGTTTTTTATTTCCAACATGCCCACAGGGTCGAGTCCGGAAGTAGGCTCGTCCATGATGACCAAGTCCGGATTATTCAGCAAGGCTTGCGCCAAGGCCACGCGGCGGGTTTGGCCTTTGGAATAGGTGCCGATTCGCCGACCCCGCACCGCCGGGTCCAGACCCACAAAATCCAGATAATAGTCCACGGCCTGACGCCGCTGCGACCTGTTCATGTTAAAGAGCCGAGCGTAAAAATCCATGGTTTGCCGGGCGTTGAGAAAGCGGTAGAGGTAGCTTTCTTCAGGCAAATAGCCCAACCGTCTGCGGGTATCCTGATCGCCGGCCTGTTGACCCATGACCAAAGCCTCGCCCGAGGTGGCGTTAATCAACCCCAGCAGCAGTTTAATGGCCGTAGTTTTGCCACTGCCGTTGGGGCCAAGCAGGCCAAAAATTTCCCCTTGGCGCACGCGCAAATTCAGGTTAGTGAGGGCCTGTACCTGCTGGCTCTTCCAGAAGCCGGGATAGATTTTTGTTAAGTCGCGGGTCTCAATAGCGGCAAATTCGGCGACCATTTTTACACTCCAAGCGGCGCATGTTTTCTACAGACGCTGGCAAATATCATAACCCCAGGGTGGCGGAAACGCACGGCCAGATC
>JAJZNX010000005.1 GCA_021852275.1 Planctomycetota bacterium
CGCCGCCAACTGTTCCACCGATTCAGACACTTTCTCCTTCCGCTTCGCCCACGTACCAGAACCCAGAACGGATAATTGTGGCCGCCCCTGTCCCATGCCTACATACTGCTGCACCAGATGAATCTGCGAAACGGGCACGTGTAGCGATTTGTCGCCGGCAAATAGCAGCGTCACATATTCTTCCGCGCTGCCACTGCGGTGAATAGTGGTCATGCCTGCGTATCGAGCGATTCCATGCTGTACATGCACCACAAAATCGCCTTCCTGCAGGCTGCGAAAGTTTTCAATAAAATGAGTTTCCGAGGCTGCTAATTCGCGGCGTTTCTGGTGATGGCGGTGAAAGATTTCGTGATTGGCAACCACCACTATGGAAGCCACACCTGGCTGTAGAATCGTGGCACGCTGGCTGGCAGCGGTCAGAGGTGATGAGAGAGCTTCATCAACACCAGCCGGTGCCGCCAGCGAGCCTTTCCAGCGAAAGCCCATACCTAATTCGCCGATCATCAGCGAGACTTTGTCCCGGCACTGCGGATGTTTGACCTCCAGAAGATCTTTCAGGCGGCTGAGTTCTGATCCATTCTGACATACCACGAACACCCGATGGTTTTGCGACAGGTCGGAGAGTGCCTGAAGTGCAGCTTCGGGATTCGTATCAAATTCTTCAACCGATCCACATGGCAGATGAACGGCATCGTTACCCTCGTGGCCAAACTGGTGCATTTCAGCCAATGCGAAGTTCTGGGCATGTCGGAATACCGCACTGACCGGGTAAATGCCCCGGGCATTTTCCAGACGGTCATAATAACTTTTGCCCTGCTCCCGCACTTCATCGGGTTCCACGATCCAGACCACGGCATCTGCGGGCAGATAGCTTTGCAGAGTTGTGGTTTTCTCTGCGGGCCACACTGCTTTTTCTTCCAGAGCGGTAAGCTTTATGGATTTTAATTCTCCCTTTGGCCCCAGTGATTCCGGATCAAATTGATGCAGCGTTTCCACCAGATCATCAAGAAAGGAAATTCGTACGGGTGCAGCCGCGCCTGGCGGCCAAACGTCCACAATATCACCGCGCACGGCAAAATCGCCAGCGTCTTCCACTGAATCCAGGCGGATATAACCATGGCCTGTCATCCATGCCGCCAGTTCATCACGATTTAATTTTTGCCGCACCGTAACCATTCTAAGCAGCTCGGCAAGCAAGTCACGATTGGGGCACGGCTGCATCAGGGCCTGTATGGGAGCAACAATAAAATCCGGCACGACCGGGCCGCTCCCAGTGGCTGCAGCAGCCAAATCCGCCAGGAGTGTCAGTCGTTGCGCGGAGAGTTCCTGTGAAAGATTAGATTCCCCCGGCAGCACTTCCCATGCCGGGAACAACTCTGTACTGGCCTCTGGCCGGAAAAACTGAAGTTGGTCCACGGCACCATCCGCTTCATCGAGATGGGCCATGACAACCAATATGGGGCAACGCAGCCGGTGGCCAACCGCCGCCGCCAGAACCAGCGCACAGGATCCCCACTGTCCAGTGGCCGTAACATGCTCGCGGCCTGACAAGCGCCGGGCGATTTCCTGGGCAACTGGGGAACTGCTGATATCGTGTACAAAGTCCGGAAGGGACTGTTTTATCTTGGCCATTCCCTGATACCATTCACAACCTCCGTCCGCACCGGAGCAACGTTGGAATCATATACCATTTTCCGCGGATGGTGCTCTGCCTGAACACCAGAAGGCCCTCAACCCCCGGAAGGAGTCATCAGTTGACGGACATAACTGGCCCGTGCCGCTTTACGAGCGTCACCATCAAGAGGCTGGCCAAGAGTTCGCTGGAAGTGCCCTGGTTGGGTCGTCAAGAAAATGCGGTTAATCGTCGGCATGGTCAAATTAGCAACGCGCCCCATGGCCACGCCCAGGCGCAGGTGGGATAAGCCAAACAACGCTTCTTCGCTGGACAAAAGGCGGGCATTGCGCAGCAATCCCACGGCTCGGCCAATTTTGTCGTCCAACATCAAGGGGCGTTCCTGTTCCAGAACCGATCGCGCTGAAAGCTCCGCGGCGATAAGCCGCGGCAGGATGACATCCGCAAATTCCGCCAGTATCTCCTCTTCCGAACGACCAAGCGTGGTCTGATTGCTGATCTGGTAAAAGTCACCGATGGCCTCAGTGCCCTCGCCGAAAAGTCCGCGGACCGCCAAATGCATATCCTTGGCTGCGACAAATACCTTTTCAATTTCACCGGCTAGCTTCAAGGCCGGCAGATGCAACATGACCGAAACTCGCATACCAGTTCCGAGGTTGGTTGGACATGCAGTTAAAAAGCCAAAGCGATCACTGAAGGCATAGCGGAGGTGCTGGCCCAGAGCGTTATCAAGTGTATCGGCCTCCCGCCAGCATTCGCGTAACTGCAGGCCCGATCGAATCACTTGAAGCCGGATATGGTCCTCTTCATTGACCATAATACTGAAGGCTTCATCATCGCTGACAGCCACGCCACGGCTGCCGTCACCGGAAGCATGTTGTTTGCTGATTAAATGCCGTTCGACCAGCAGTTGCCTATCAACCTGATCGGTCTTTTCCATGTCAATATAAAAAAATGGTCGTGGCGAAGTCATGGATAACAGATGTTCGCGGCATAAGCGATGCAATTCGGCGCGTTGCAATCGACCGGCCTTAGTCATGAACGGAAAATCCGCAAGGTTGCGAGCCAAACGCACCCGTGAACTGACCACTACGGCGCTTTGGGGACCTGTTGACGCCAGCCACTCGCCATTTTTGCCGAGCAATTTTTGAATTTGCGGGTTCATCCAAGTTCTCCGATGGGCATGGGTAATACACCACCGCGCCCCCATGCTGCCTTAACGGCTTGGCGGCAACGCCGCTTCGAGGGCTTTAATTTGATCACGCAACGTGGCTGCCACTTCATACGATTCCCGTTCCAGCGCTTGGGTGAGGTCTTTTTTTAACCGACTTAATTCAGCCTGGCGCAACTTAACTGAATCTTCCAGGGCCATGGTGGCAGCCGGTGTTTTACCGGTGTGATGAGTTGCACCATGTTGGGCGTTTTCAATAACACCGCGCAATTGATCGGAAAATACCTCATAATCTTTCGGACACCCCAGCAAGCCCGTATCCTTAAATTCCTGCCATTTCATGCCGCAGTCAGGACACACCAGCGCATCACGATTGGACATGCCGGCCTTGGCTTTGACAAACTCATTGAGCATCTCGTTCATAGTAAGATGAGCCTGCTGCACATAACCGGATTTCGCCGCACACTCCCCACACAGATGCAATTCCAAACTTTTTCCGTCACGAATCTCGGTAAAGTGGATGGTGGCAGGTTTATTGCAGCGATCACATTTCATGGAGTCAACCTCTTTAATGGATATCGGCAGGCATAAGCAGGGTAAATTGCCTAAACTCCATCTAAGTAATCGTAGATCGGCCCGGCGGAGAAAGCAACCCGAAGACGAAGCCGACACTGCCAGGTTCGTGACCCGTTAAATTTTAACCGGTGTCCGATAATTCTTCCGTTGCTGAAATTGGGTTCCCTCCAGTATGGCACGTTGATAAATCTGATGCACTCTTTGACGCGATATGCCCATTTTTTGACCGATCTGAGCCATGGTCAGTGTGGTATTCGCCAGGAGATCAATTACTTCCCAGGACTTGGTCTGCCGTCGGGCACGTCGCCGATCAATGTGATATTCATCCACCAAAGCCTTGAGTTTGGCGTAATCCACGTGTAATTTGGCGGTTATGTCCGCCAATCGCATATCCGAGCGCAGGGCTTGTAAGCATTCAGCCAGAGGAATAGGCCGAATCTTTTTAAGCACAATGCCTGATTTTTTGCAAACGGCATATACATAAGAGGATTCCACGCCATATTTTTTAGCGAGTTGCTCGCGACTTACACCCGCCTTGGCATCCGCCACGATGGCTTGCCTTAACACCTTAAATCTTTCGCCGTTGCGCATCTTATAGCCAGATTTGGTCTTGCTGATTGCATAGGACGTTACTAAGCCGCCTACAAGAATACTCTCTGTCGGCCCAGCCGCACCGTTACTGACATTGTTTAACTCTTTTCCATCTCTTTTATTCATGATTATCAATTATCCATCTTAAAGTCATTGTCTTGCCACCGTTGGCCAAGCAATTTTCCCATCCTGGCTTTTTCTTTGCAAGCCTTGGACCAAATAATTGCATCACTGGGGTTAAAGGTTGACACCAACACCCAGATTATGCTGAATTTCCAAGCCCAAATCATTGTCCTGAGTACCCGTGAGACAGCTCCCCTGCTCTCGACTGATCCACAAGTGAGCCATGGCAGATCGCTTGCGGCCGAGATTTTTTGCGGCAAGCTCCTGCCATTACGCGGGAATTTGATCTTTAAATTTTGTTTTGAATTCCTCCAGCGATTTCACGCCTGCCGGTAACTCCGCCTGATCAATAAGCAACACTGGAATTTCATCGCGAATCGGGTATTTCAGGCCACCAACCTCGGCAACAAGATAATTACCTTCCAACCGCAGGCGGCTTCGCGTGAGCGGACAAACCAAAATTTCCAACAGTTCCGAATTCATGCCACCATTCTCCATTATCATTGGACTACCAGCATGGCCTATCGGCCTTGCCCAAGCATCAGTCTTCTATCAATATACAGCACCGAAGCGGAAATCGCGATAACTCCTGCAATTATGAACCGGCTGGAGTCCGGCGAGAGCGATCTTCTGTGCCGACCGCACCAACGGCTATCATGCTCAATGCAAATAACGCCAGCCATTCCAATCGCCCGATGCGTACCAGCACATCCGCAGATTCGGTCGATTTTGCAGGCTTACATGCCTCCACAATACGAGTAAAAATCGCCGGATCGTAGGGACTCGCCAATTTCAGTGAAACCTGCCGCCATAGGTTGCCCGCTCCGGTTATCTGGTCGATGCATTCTGCAATATCAGTTCCATCACGCGGATTTAGCCAACGCATAACACCTGCACGCCGCCACCAATAAAGGGAATTAGAAAAATCACCCTCACGGCGGTGCATAATAGCATGCCAGGCACTCCCCAGCGGGGTAGCTATATTTTGACAAATTTTATGGCTGGTATCCAAATCGTCAGCCAGAAGCCATAAGCCAGCCTCTATGCAGGCCAAGGCATTTGGACTGGCCGTGTGATACTGCTTGCTGATCGTCTCTAACACGTGCGGAACCATGGCCATGCGCCTGGCGCACGGCTGCGGAGCAATCATGCAGGACATGGAATTGTCAATCTCATCCACCAGCGGAAGGTCCATCCAGTTTCGTCGATCCATGGAGATTGCCCCAAAAACATTCCGGCAGCTCATTTGGACATTGGCGTTAAAGCAGGACAGGCCTCACTGGATAAACCCATGCCCATAGCTCAACCCGGGAAAACCAGGCCGTCATAATAATCATTCATACCCATATATTGTTCAAACAACATCGAACCAGGAAAATTACGCTGCAGCGGTGGTGGCATGGGCGTCAGCTTCAGCAGTACATCATTGATTGTGACGGCTGTACACGATACAGGCAGGACATCTCCCCATTGCAAGGTCCGCAGTCGATTCGCCGCAACATTGTCATCAAACGCCACTGGCATCACGGCGTTTTTGACGCAAAACCCGAGCATTTCATCAGCACTGGCCAAACTGGCAGGCACCGGCAATACCAAGTGTGGTCTGGCCAGAGCAAGATATTGATTCCAATGCCGTGGCGACCATGGGTCCAGGATCGTGCAGGCTTTACCCGTCCGCAGGCGGTGTAAGTCAGCACTGCCTCCCATAAAAAACTGGAGCGGCAACCGACGGCGGCCGGCATCGCTACAAGCATCGCTAAGTGCTGCGGTCCAGTGATTCATGGCACTGGCATAGTGCATATCCGGCAGGATCAGCACTCTCCGCGGAATTACAGGCTCGTGCGCTGGTGCGGGTAGCCGCCTCGCGGAAGGAGCCGTTCCACAGGTGCGAACAAGGCATGTTTGCCGAGGAAATATCCGACCGACTTGCTGCGACTGGAGCGCCGTAGACACGATAAGTCTACGCGCCCCGCGAAAAAATGAAGACTCATCAAAATCCGTTCGTATCTCAATCTCCCCGTGTGTGCCAATGACCTCCGCGAGCGTCAGATCATAAGAACAGTTTAGATCAACCGGCAGCCGCCGTACTTTTTTATTCCACCCAAAAACGTCGTGGTAATGCAGGTGATATACATAGCTGGCCCGCAAAGCGGTCACCAGTGCATCCCATCCCTGATCCAGATCAAAAACTGCGTTGGGCGTCTCCTCTATCCTTGGATTGATCAACACCATCCGCGTGCCTGTGGCCGAATCCGGCACTGCAATTAACGAAGCCACGCCCTGTTGCCAGAGCGATTCACACAGCATGTTCACGTGTCGACGTTGCGATCCTGCTGATTGCGTTAAAATATGGAGCACCGCTGGCCTTGATTGATTGGCCACTATTTGTCTCTGGATATCCAGTCGGCACCGATACTCGCGGCCAGGGTCCAGACGCAGGTGCGTCTTCACCAACCGTGGATATTCCGGATGCAGCCGCTTGAGCGTGTGATAGGCGTGGCGCACCCGGCTTCGAAAGGTCGGACCGAACGACACATTGGCCGCATGATAGACAAAAGCTGACGGACATCCCAGATGTATCCAGCCCTTTTTGGTGGCTCTCATACAAAAATCATTTTCCTCACCGTAACCCAGACCGAAGTTGGCAGTATCAAACATTCCAACTTCGCACAGGCACTCCCGCTTGATGTACATGCAGAATCCTACCGCCGTGGGCGCGGTAAAGACCGCGCCGGCATTTACGCGAGCGGCCAGATCATTGAGCACATTAGAATCAGCATCGGCGGGCAGAGGATTATGCAAATTCACTCGCGGATAGCTGAAAATTCCGGCAGTATTGGACAATGGAGTCACTGTACCCACGCGCTTCCCCTGCGCCGCCTCAGACAGGCGGTCCAGCCAGCCATCGTGTACCAGCGTATCGGAATTCAACAGCACAACATCACGATGGACATGTTCCGCCATTCCGCGATTTACAGATTGCACAAAACCCAGGTTGCGGGAGTTCCGCAGCAGTGTGAACCGCCCGCACCGGGCCAATTCGGCCAGTTTGGCCGCCAGTTCTGCCTCCGGTCCGCAATCATCCACCACAATCAATTCATAAGCCGTCTCCACCTTGGCCTGCAGTACACTCCATAGACAATCCAGTGTTTCCGCGATGCCCCGATATACCGGCACGATGACATCCACATGGATTGGGCCGTGCAGATTCCCTGACTTCCCCGGCCACACTTCCGCTGCGGCCCCGCACGCGAGCCTACCCTCGCCGCCCTCATGCTTGTGCCCCAGGGAGTCAAGCGATGTTTGAATAGCCATGACTTCCTCCAGCAGCCGATCTATATTTAATCGCTGCCGACGAAAGGGCAGACGTCTCGCCAAATTCAACCGTCGGCTGAAGCGAAGATCCGCCAATCCCGTCCAAATCTCGTTGAGTACGCGCGACACATCAGACCACCCGCGAGGCTCCACGGCTGCATCAGCCACATCCAGCCGAAGATCGCAGATAAGGCATTCTATGTGACAGAGCATCTCCGGGAGTGTACCCGCTACGGACCAGCGGTCTTTTACTTCGAAGCGATTCGTAAGGCAGGCTATATGCCACTCCCAACAATCACGGTAGCGGCGCAGGTGCAAGCACAGATCGTCCAGTTGCTTCGATAATTTGATAATGGCGGAGTTTTCCGGGGGCCTTTGTATTTCATGGTCGCTGGTACCGCTGATACGCGATAGGTCCCCAAGCCGGGAAGCGGCTGCATACTGTTCCAAAGCCGTATCCCGAAGATTGCGATTCGACATCTTTGCGACTCACATCCACAGCATTTCCCGATTCGATCCGCCGGAAACAAGCCGTTGACCGTAGTGTACCACTCCGCAAGTTCCTGATGCAATACAGTAACGGCTGGATACGCGGTCATTTTTGGCTGCTGTGAAACATCGTGAGGCCCTGCATATGACCTGATTCGCCAAGCCATGGCCAGCCACGGCCGGCCGTTGGATCAAGCTGGCCATACATCTGGCATGCGACGCTGCCTGGACATCATAGAGGTTTCACCGGCCTGGCTCTGGGCTTCGCCCTGACCTCAGCGGCACCTTTAGAGATGGTCTTAGCTGATTTACCAGTCGCGGCGGCGGTTGGCTGAGTCCCGGCCGATACCGAGTCTGCTTCTGCAGCCTTTTTGCCAGCCTTGGCCTTGGCCAGGATATCCGGCGGCGGCCATTGATTTTTTGTTTTGAGATCCAGAAATTCCGGCAGCTTATCTGCTGGCAAGGTCATCCGGCAACGCGGATAGCCCAGGCAACTCAAAAATTCGCCCCGTTTGCCGCTGCGTACAACCAGCTCTTTTTTGCCGCATTTGGGGCATGTCAAGCCGGTCGGTTTTGGCGGTGGCTTGGGCGGCAACGGCTCGCCGGTTTTGCGATCCGCCGCCTGAATAGTTTTACATTCCGGATAGCCAGAACAACCGTAAAACGGTCCGAATCTTCCCACACGCTTGATCATCGGCTTGCCGCACGCAGGGCACTTATAATCGGTCAACTCCTGCACCACCGGCTTGCCTTCACGATCAACGGAAAGAGCGGCATCGCAATCCGGATAACGTGAACACGATAAAAACGTCTTCCCCTTTTTTGACAGCCGGTACGCCATCATTGCTCCGCACTTGGGGCATTTGTATTCCGACGGTGTAGCCTCAGCCCGGGCATGGGTCATGCGTTCTTCCGCGGTGGCCAGATCACGGGCCAGGGGTTCATAGAAAGAACGCACCACTTCCACCCAGTCGCGATGGGCTTCTTCTATTTGATCCAGGGATCCTTCAATTTTCCGCGTGAAACCCAGGTCCATCAAGTCTGGAAAACCTTCGATGAGTTTTTCCGTCACCTTCATGCCCAGATCAGAGGCAAAAAATCGCCGATCCCGCAGTTCCACATAGTGCCGGTCCTGAATGGTGGAGATAATGGAAGCATACGTACTGGGGCGGCCAATACCCTGCATTTCCAGGGCTTTTACCAGACTGGCTTCCGTAAAACGCGGTGGTGGTGCGGTAAAATGCTGTGATGGCCGAAGGTCCAATGGAGCCACGGGCTGGCCGTCCTTCAGCGGCGGCAGAAGTTGATCATCAAAGCGGGTCCACGCTCCTGCCACACGCATGAAGCCGTCAAACTTCATGGCCCGCCCAGTGGCCTTGAAAAGCGGCGGCCTGGCGGGATCAAACGCATGAATTCCACTGCTGCGGCGCTGCCGGGCCTCAATTATGGCCTCTGTAATCAACCATTGTGCGGGTGCCATCTGGCAGGCCAGAAAACGCTTCCATATCAATTCATAAAGCCGGAATTGCTCATCCGTGAGGTTGGAGCGAATTTCCGACGGCACCAGATGAACGTCCGTAGGACGAATGGCCTCGTGGGCTTCCTGTGCACCTTGGCGGGCGGCATAAAAGTTCGGCGATTCCGGCAGATACTCTTGACCAAAGTGTTTGCTAATGTAGCCGCGTACCATATTCAAGGCATCTGTGCTGATATTTTGCGAATCGGTGCGCATATAGGTAATTAAGCCCACGGCCCCCACCCCTGGCAATTCTACCCCTTCATAAAGCTGTTGGGCCGTACGCATGGTGCGCTGAGCTCCAAAGCCAAGCTGGTTACTGGCTGCCTGCTGAAGCGTGCTGGTGCTGAAAGGTCCCGGCGGTCTGGAAGTAGATGGTTTGGTGAGAAGACTGCGGATGCGAAACTCCGGCGTGCCTGGATCACCTGGTTGCACCCGCCCCGAAACGGTACTGATGAGCTTGGCAGGACCTTTTGCGGGGATGCCCCGCGGTCCGTTGCTGCCGTCATTTTCTACCGTTTGAGCCATAACATCCTTGAGTCCTACGATTTCCGCCGCACGACGGGCTTGGGCCTGATCTTTAGGCTCAAATTTCTTGCCGTCGAGTTCTATAAGCTGTGCGCGAAAGGCTTTGTTTTCCATCAGCCACTGAGTTTTGTCGGCGTTGGTCGGAGAAGAGACGGCTGCGGAGTCAGTATCATCCACCGGGCCGTCTGAATCTTCCTCCGGTCCGGACAGGAATTGTTCCCATTGCACCGCCAAATCTGCAGCTTGCAGCATATCCGTGGTAAACACACCAACGAGTTTCCAAAATTCCTCAGGTATGAACGCGGATATTTCGCGTTCACGCTCCACAATTATTTTCACCGCCACGCTTTGCACCCGCCCGGCGGAAAGACCGCGGGCCACCTTTTTCCACAAGAGCGGCGAAATCTTGTAACCCACCAGCCTGTCCAAAATGCGACGGGCCTGCTGTGCATCGACCTTGTCCTGATCTATCTGATGCGGATTATCAAAGGCCTTGAGAATGGCATTTTTAGTGATCTCGTTGAACACCACCCGCTTGGCATTTTTCTGATTCAAGCCCAGGGCGTGCCCCAGGTGCCAAGCTATGGCTTCGCCTTCCCGGTCCAAGTCGGTAGCCAGATACACCTCACTACAACCTTTGGCTGCAGCCTTAAGTTCACTGATAATTTTCAACCGGGTGGGCAAAATTTCATAGGTAGGTTCAAAGTTATGTTCAATATCCACGCCGATTCCCTTGGACGGCAAATCTCGCACATGACCCATGGATGCTTTTACCCGGAAACGCTCACCCAGATATTTGTTAATCGTCTTGGCCTTGGCCGGTGATTCCACAATTACCAGAGCATGACCATTGTTGGTATCGGTGTTTTTTTTCGCCACGTTATTCGCATCCTTTATAGGGTTTCTCTGGGGCAGGGTCGAAGGGACCCGATTTATTCATTCCACCGGCTGTTCGCCTGCTACCCACCTGCCCCCCCCCCAACCATATATGTTCGGCATTATAGGCCCCGTAGCCGACATATTTGCGCAAATCGTCGGTCCGGTCCATCTGCCGACATCACATTTGACGTCCCAAAAACTATTGGCCGCCGTCGCAGCACCCAGCGCCGCAAGCCATACGGCGGCCCTTTGATAAATGGTTAAGGACTTCTTGTCAAATCTTCACTACCCTTTTTCTGGCCATAGATACCACACTTGCACCGGTACCGACACGACACCGTGATAGTTTTCGGTCAGACACGCCGATGCGATATGCATAGGGACCGCGCAAAAATAAATTCGTGTTTTACGGCGCAGAAATTTTGGCCGCCAGCGAGGCGTGAGTGAGGCGCATACCCCGGCAGTGGGTCTGAAACGAGCGAACAACGAAGCTGGAGGCCAAAAGGGCCAGCCGGAAAGTGCGAAGTTATTTTTGCCCGGTTCCATAGTCAAAATCACCTCGAATCTGGCTCGCTTCATTGGCCCTATGCGCTCCCAGCTCTGCCCTTGTCGCTTCTGTAATGCAAGGACCGGTAAAATAAAATATTAAAGATTTTGACCAAAATCGTTTGCGGTTCCCACAAACCGGGTATAATACTCGCAGAGGTGCATGACTCACCTCACGACTTTGAGAGGTATCTGGGGCATGAGACGATCATCTAAGAACTTAGCGGGCAAGGACATCACCGCTGCTCTGGCGGGTTGGAACTTTGAACCAGGGCAAGTTAATGTACGTATCATCCGTGGTAAAGATGGCAAGCCGAAAATTCAACTGCGGCTTGATTTGGGTCTGCTGCAGATGGAACTCAACGGCAGACCGGATGGTAAACGCCCGCACAATCATCCCTCCGAACTCGACCATCACCTTCGTCGTCTAGAAAAGCACCGCAAAATGTTTGGAGAGTTTTCCGGTTTTTCCTTGTCGGCATCAGCGTGTGCCGCCTTACGCGCCGAATCCGCCATGTTCTATCATCGCTATCTGAGCCTGTTTGTGTTAGAACAGTTTGATGCCGTCATTCGCGACACCCAGCATAGTCTGGATGTATTGGACCTTTGCCATCATTTTGCCAACGAAGCCCACGACCGTTACATCATGGAACAGTACCGCCCTTACATTCTCATGATGCAGGGCCGGTCCCGCGCGTGCCGGGCAATAAAAGATGGGTTTACTAAAACTGCTCTGGCTTATCTGAAGACCACCCTGAGGCGCGTACTGGAACTGTATCCAAAACCGCTGGGGCGAAGATCCTATGAAGCACAGGTTCTCATGACCATGATTCGTGAACTTCGTCACGACATTCCGATGGACCCGTTGACCAAACTGCGCCGTGAACTGCGCCGGGCGGTAGCAGCAGAACAATATGAACGAGCGGCGAATCTGCGCGATGAATTAACCGCCATGGAAACACGCGGGGCCATTGACACGGCTCCATCGCTGCCAGCCGTCACCCCGGCGACAGCCTCCACCAAGAGTGATACGGCCAGGCCTGTGCAGCGTCGGTACCGGCCGCGTCGAGAGAGAAACCAGACCACCAAACACGCACCTTCGGCACCCAAAGCCATTCAGCCGCCTGACGAACCCTCCGCCGGCCATTCTTGAAAACTTCCGTTCCGTCATTTTATTCGTCTGCCCGGGGCATGATGGCGGCTTTTCTGATTTGCTTACATCACAATTTGCCGTTACGCCAGTTGGTCATAAGTTGCCAATATCTGTAACCGGCATTATGCGGCGCGCGTATATATAGCGAACATCGGTTATTTTTCAGGAGATATGTCTTATGCTTTGGAAACCAACAACTTTAAGTCTGACAGTTGCCGTTGCTGTTGCAATGCTAAACACAGGTCGCCCGGCTGCTGTTTTTGGCGCTGCCGCAATCCCATCTATCCGTGTTCTCAACCCTGCACTGATTTCCACCAATGTCAAGTGGGTCATTTATTGGAACGTCGATAACACGATGGCCCTGCCCGACGCCGGAGAACTTTTGATCCGATATCTAAACAACCATCCAGGTGTCAAGATGGCCATTCAACGGGCGGAAGTAATCATCGGCAATCGGTTCCCGGATGATTTTCATGACGTATTAATAACCGGAACTAATGCCCGCCCCGGCCAGGGCCGGGGCGTCGTGGTTATTCATGCGATCGCCAGCCAAGAACACATCAACGGAATGCTAAGCCTTAATTCCTCCAACACGACTATCACTGTCAGTAAAACTTCCGTCCATATTATCCCCGGTAAACATGGTCACACCACATTTGAAGCCTCGCCCATACAAGGTACATTTCTTGTTTCACGGTCGGAAAAGTCCCTGGTTGATGAACTCAAAGTGATCAACGGTCAAGCGCCAGCCATGAAGGCGAACAGCCCGCTGCTGGCCGGGTGTCCGTCCTACGAACCCCGTCTTCCGCGAAGCGTCGGGAAGTGAATAATGGTTGGACATGAAGTATGCGTGCCTATCAACCTGCGGGCTGAACCTGA
>JAJZNX010000169.1 GCA_021852275.1 Planctomycetota bacterium
TGCCTTTCTTTGTGTCATCTTCGCGCCGGCTCCCACGTGCTACTTCCCGCCGCGAGTTAACGGGCCTTGCCGATTATCAATAAACCCACCACCAGACCATGAGTATCCATGCAGCCCAGTCATACCTTTTAGAAACACGAACGTCATGGAATTTCGTTTTACCATCCGCCACACGGCCCGATACGAGCTACTTCACACGGCATATCGCCACACGCTGCCACACATACGAAACATCATTCGAGCCATATCCGCTCGTGTTGGATTGCCGATGAGCCAGCAAAAACTGCCCGGCCGGTAAATGGTGAATCGCCCGTTAAAACATTGTGAATGTACCCATCGCCCCGCTGGTATTACAGCCGTCGCAAATACGATATTCCTGCACGCGAAGCTGTGATTGCGCCGCCAATTTCTCACATTTGTCCACAAAATCGGACCATGAGGCAAAAATTTCACGCCCGTTGCATTATGGCTGCTTAAAGTAATGACTTAATCCCTTTTTGGTGCCGATCCGACGCACTATCAGACCGCTAAACCGTTGTCTGCAACATCACTGTGTACCAGGCGGCACGCCGATCCAGTTGCCGTCGGCCCACATCCATGGGCGCGTTTCCCACGGCGTCGTTCCAGAACCCTGCATCTGCCCGTAAGTCAGGCTATCTACATGGCCATCCATAAACAGTACATTGCTGTTATTGTTGTGTGGATAAACCGGCGGATTATAATTTTCCGGCGGGTAATTGACATTATTGTATGCATTGGAACCCGGCGGCTGCGGAGCCGGATTCTGCTCAAACAAATACCCCGTGTCCGACGGATCCTGTACCAAGGCAATGCGCGGCCATACCATATTGTTTGGTGATGGCGCCCACGAGGTCGGATATGCTAAAAACCCATTGATGCCATAGGACCAGCCATAGCCCCAGAACATAGGATCCGCTTGCGCATATCCCGGTGCCTGAGATGAAGAAAATATTGGCTCACTTGGGCAGATTCCAAGCGCCCGCAGGCGATATGGCACACCAAAATTACGATTCAGAGGTGTAAATGATGGATTCCCCAGAAGCGAAGCCAAGCCGCCGGCACTGGCATATCCGGACGGCGTATTAAAGTAAACAACGGATGTATACATGGCTCCCTGATATTCACTTTCGTAATCGGCAAACATCAACCCAAACTGTCTCATATTGCTTTCGCACACCACGCCCTCGGCATCCTGCCGCGCTGCGGCCAACGCCGGCAATAGCAGGGCAATCAGAATGCTGATAATTAAAATAACCACCAGCAGTTCTACCAAGGTAAAGGCCTTTCGCCAGGGAGCGTTAACGCGTTGTTGATTGCGATCGCGCAAAGAATCCAACTGCGAGGCATCAGGCATTACCTGCCACCAACTACGATTTAAATCTAATAGGTTAATTTTCATGTTGAATCCTTTCATCCAATTTGGCAAGGAATGGGAAGGTCGATGGAATCAACCCATCGACCTTCCCCACACAACTCTATTGGACACTAGCCGCCGACATCGTGACCTATAAAGCCACTGCCTAATGGTTTGCGTCGACGAGCCAAAAGCAGCACGCCGACTCCCGCACCAGCCAGCAAGGTCGTTGCGGTTGGCTCCGGCACTGACGGCGCTTGGCCCAAATCGCGAAGCTGCATCATGTTGATGAGGATGTTATGGTTGGTGGCCGTTGGCCCAGCTTCCATGGCCAACGTCTGGTATCCGGCTGACCCCGCCACAAACGTCCCCAGCACATAGGCACCCATGTAGCCCCCGCCGCTAAGAAGTGTGCTACTGTGACCACCGGCCGAAAATTCAATCGAACCTGGCCCGCCAAAATTGGCCGCCGAGTCGCTGATCGTCTGATCAAAGCCCCAAGTATTCGCTTCCCATATCTGAAGCTGATACTCATGACCTGGAGTCAGGTTTCCCAGTTTCATCGTGATAGTGTCTCCAGCCAGAGAACCTGCCGGCGGGAATCCAGGAACGTACGAAGCATAGTCAGTCAAGGCCAATGCGTAGTTGTAGGCCGGCGTACCAATATGAGCCGGACTGGCATTAGCCATTTGATACATCAAAATTGGATACGCACCAGAACTTGGCAGTGACGTGCCAAAATTTAATGTGGGATAGGCGGTTGAAAATATTCCGGCAAACGGCCCAGTATCCGCAAACATATGGCCAGCCGGCGCTCCCGCGGGCGTCGTGCCATTGTAACTAATCGAACTTCCGCCTGGCAAACCGCCGGAAAACGTAACACCATTGATGACCGGGTTAATTGCACCATAACCGCTGCTGGCCAAGTCATAATTGCCGCTGCCGCTAATGCCCGGATCCCACGCAAATACTGATGTGCCCGTAGTACTGACATCGGTTGGACCGGCAATGGTCGTCGGTGTCCCCCAGGTAATTTGCGCTGCCGATGCCAAGCCGGTAGACCCTACCGCCATCGCCGCCAACGCACCTGCACCAAGCATCCATGCCTGCCTTACTCCACGAGAGCCTTGAGAAATTGGTTTCGTGATCATTGCTGATCCTCCTTATTAGAAACCCTTACACCCCCGGAGCCAAACAATAGCTCCAACAACAAAGGTGCACTGAAAATCATTAGTGCATGCCACAATACCCTCTTACATTCTACCATTACACTGCCATCATATTGGCACTTGGGGAGACTCGGGCATATCCCAATCTCGCCCCATTCATTTATTACATCATATCACATAACACACCACTATGTCAACCCCCCCCTTACACCATAAGCATTACGCGCTTCAGCCCGACCCGAACAAGCTATTGCACCGCCATACCTTAACCTAGTTATAGTTTAGCAAAGCACGGGCGAGTCGTCAAGCCAACATCACACACTAGAGCATACAATAAAACGAATATGTCTTACCAAGTCCGCTGCACACGAATATTGGAATGCAACCTACGTTAGAGGATGATCAGGCCATCGACAATCCGCACCGCAAAGTTACCGCACATTAGGGTCGTCTTCTCATATTATACGATGGCGAATAGTACAACGTGTCGTTGTCCGCATCGGACTCCCAGACACCAGGTACACTGGCTATTTGTATACCGCCTGATTATAATTCTCAATCGTTGGGGATTGCTTTGCACGGCCCTTGAAGTTCTCGGCAGTATAGTTGAATCCAATACAGGAGACGTTTTCATGTTTGACAAAAAAATCGTTTTCAACGCATCCTTACCTCGGTCCGGGTCCACCCTGATGCAGAATATCCTGGCTCAAAATCCGCGTTTTTACTGTACGCCCACCAGCGCTGTATTGGACCTCATGATTGCTTCCCGTAAATATTATACCGATCTGGCCGAGTTCAAGGCTCAAGATCCCGAACTTATGCATACAGCCTTTACCAGCTACTGCCGTTATGCCCTCCATGGTTTTTTTGACGGCATTACCGATAAACCCGTGTGTATAGACAAATGTCGCAGTTGGTTTCACTATCATGACTGGCTCACGCAATTTCATCCGAATCCCAAATACGTAGTCTGCATCCGCGATCTGCGATCGATTTTATCCTCCATGGAGAAGCTGTTCCGCAAGAAACGCCATCTCGCCGATAATGATGAAGTTACCGGCACCCTCACCATGATTACCGTCAACAACCGCGTCATGCGTTGGCTTAATGGTCCGCCCGTAGGAGTGGCCGTTGCCCGGCTGGTGGAATCCCTGCAAACCGGCGTAATCAAATATATGCACATCGTTCGATTCGAAGATTTAACCACGCATCCGGAGGAAACCATGCGTCGCGTTTATAACTATCTCGAAGAACCCTATTTTGCCCACGATTTTGCCAACATCGCCCAATCCACGCAGGAAAATGATGCATTCCACACCCAGTACGGAGATCACCACATTCGCAGCAGTATTGCGCCGGTGCCGCTGGATTATAACCAGGTACTCGGTCCGGATTTGTCCACCTGGGTGAAAAATAATTATGGCATGTTTTATAACACTTTTTATTCTGACCGCGGATAATCTCCTACCATTATCCAGACCATTACCACTGCCGGACGGACGAAATCGACGCGAGGCCGGAACACCGTTGCCGCCGCACAAAATATTGCCATTGTTTAGGCAATGCCTTGGAATCCTCAGCCATACATTTTCTGTGTAGCTCGCCCGGCTCGCGGCGTAGAGTCCACCGTGCTCACGTACTTGCCACTGTTCCATGATCTGTATTATTAAAACTGCTGCGACGCCTCTGAATCTCGCGCCTCCGCCACCTGGTTCATCACACTCCGCACCAGGCTCAAGGTAACGACATTCGGAAGATGCTCAATCTAAAATTAACAAAATTTTCCGGTCTGGCCGCTTATTTTTAATACTCGCCAGCGCTAACAGGAGATCGATGAGAACATCCACCGGCCATTGGGAATATGCACTACCACAGTATCGCCAAGGCCCGCCAGAAACCGTTGCGTCGAATCTCGCTTTTAACTGGGCTATCCAACCAAACTCCATGTTACAAGCATGACGGCGCTGTTGCGGAAACCTGCATATATAGTCAGGCCTTCGGCCTTAATTTTCTATTGAGTATTCTGCGGCACACCGATAGGATCACCGTTGATATCCATCCATGGCCTGGTCTCCCATGGGCTGGCACCTGAACCTTGCATTTGCTGATATGTCAAACTATCTACATGTCCATCCATAAACAGCACATTACTGTTATTGTCGTGTGGATAAACCGGAGGATTATAATTTGCCGGCGGATAATTAACGTTATTATACGCAGGTGCTGCCATTACCTGACCGGTCCGTGGGTTCACCGTGGTGGGCTGGGGAATCGGATTTTGTTCGAACAAATAGCCAGCCTGAGATGGATCCTGCACCAGCGCAATCCGTGGCCAGTACTGATAAATCGGATTGGATGAATAAGGTGGCCATGTAAGTTGATAGGCCAGAAATCCATTCATGCCATAGGACCAGCCGAAGCCCCAACCCATGGGATCATCTTGTGCATAGGCGGGCACCTCAGTAGCAGGACAGAGGGGTTCACTCGGGCAAATACCAATCACCCGGAGGCGATACGGGGTACCAAAATCTTGCAGTAAATTCAAAATTGGCGGCAGGTCCGGCCGGTGGTCCGCAATCAAGGCTCCAAATGAGCCATATTGGTAATCCACCGATGTCCACATGGCACCCTGATATTCGGTTTCATAATCCGCAAACATCAAGCCGAACTGCCGCATGTTACTGGCACAGACAATGGCTTGTGCTTCCTGCCGTGCTGCAGCCAGCGCCGGCAGCAGCAAGGCAATCAAAATGCTGATAATTAAAATAACCACCAGCAATTCCACCAGGGTAAACGCCCTGCGCCAAGCCGCTCTTAAGCCAATATCACTGGCTATTCGGGGTGGGTTGGAATGTCCACAGGCCCTCGGGGCGCAAGACCAGGCACTTGCTGTTTTCCATGGGTTTTCTGAAGCGAGAAACGTTGTTTTCATGGCTGAATCCTTTCGCTTGATATATTCGAGCAGAACCATCAGATCTAAATTAATTGCCCAAAAGGGAGGTCGAAGGATAAGCTCCATTCGACCTCCCCGCATGTAACCATCACTTAGGGCTTATCCCAGCGGCTCGATACCCGATTCCAGCGAACCAGCGTTCCGTTTGCGCGGCTTTAGCAGTAGCCCCAAAGCACCCAGAGCCATCAAGCCCAACGTGGTCGGCTCCGGCGTCGTGGCGGTGACATCTCGCAATTGCAGCATACTCAAAAGCGCCCCATGGTTGGTACCCCAGAGCGGGTTGTTGGTAACGGTTATTCCCGTCGCAGGATCATAGTGGCCAGTATAAATGTTCAACGCTTGAGTGGTGCCAGTGGCGGTAAACGTACCAATTACATACGCGCCCATGTAACCACCCAGGGAAGCACCTGCCGGCGCTTGATGCTGGTAGCCATCCAAGTATGCTGCATCACTGGTTGATCCACTTAAGGTCTCGCTAAAACCATTGTGATCCGCCAGCCAAGCTTGTACCAAATACGTGTGACCTACTGTCAACCCGGACATGGTATAGTTGAGTTCCGGAAAGCCAGTCGTGCGATTGGTAGGACTCCACTGGAACACCGACAGGGCCAGAGCATACATGTAATTTGCCCCCGCCGTGCCCGCGGCAGGGGTACTGCCCGAACCAGATACATTCGGCAATTGATCCAGCAAGGCCGGAAGCGCCGCACTATTATAGGTACCCGTTCCCGGAATGCCGATATTGGGGTTAAATGGGCCGTTGTTGTATTGATTATAAACGTAATCAGGGCTGCTGGTGGTCAAACCCGGAGGCGGAAGACCACCATTATACGTTACACCAGCGTAAGATGCATTGCTGCTGGTATACGTTACCCCGTTGAGCACCGGATTGATGGGGCCATACCGCGGTCCCTCCATGGCGTAATTTCCGCCGCCATAGTTACCCAAGCCACCCGTGTTAATCGCCGGTGCCCAGGCCCATACCGTAGTCCCCGTGGTGCTAATGTCCGTTACTCCCGAAATGGTCTGGGGAGTCTGCCAGCTTATACTTGCCGCCGACGCCACGCCGGCGGAACCAACCGCCATTGCCGCCAACGCACCTGCACCAAGCATCCATGCCTGCTTCCCTCCAGGAAAACCTCGATGAGTTGCATTCGTGATCATTGCTGATCCTCCTTATGTAACATGCCCTCCTCTCCCGGAACTGAAACAATATCAGTCCCAATAAAGGAGAGGATTACCTTCATCGACACACCAAATACCCGGCCAATTATCACCGCCGGCCATCTACGCGAGCCGCCGCATCTGCAGGCACTCGCTTAATACCAAAAGACACCTGCCACTTTCATCATCCGCAGCTATACCTGCAGCCACCCTATTTATTGCACCTCTTATCCAGTAAAGTTTACCGTTGGCAATACAGACCCTTCGACTAAGTCTGCGATGCAGCACGCAGACTCCCACACCAGCCAGTGCCATCAGGCCCAGCGTGGCTGGTTCGGGTGTCGTGATCGGTCCGGGAAATACATTGGCCACCGTGGACATATTCCCCAAATATCCGGGTGAGTTAAAATTGCTCCCGGCATCGGCATAAAGGCTCATTGCTCCGGTAATGTCCGCACTGCGAATGTTCTGCAGAGTTTCGGTCGTTGAAAACGCCTGGCTATATTGCGGGTTGGTGAATATGGTGCCTTGGGATTGACTGACCACCGGCACACTGCCGCTGGCTTCGCTGGCCCCGCCGGTAAAGCCTACCCCATCACCGGTAACGCCGGCATTTAAGTTCCCGTTAAATGCCGTCTGCATCGCCGCCGCCAGGGAACCTGTCGGCAACACAAAATTGTTGTCCACCGCCGCAAAGCTGATGGTCCCGTTGGCCGAGGCGCTGTTGGTTACGCCAACCGCACCCACACTTAGTTCATCAACACTGCCCGAAGCCACCTGGCCTACCGCCAGATTGTTCCAACTGACTCCGTTGTAGGAACCGGCACCAAAGCTGTAATAACTTCCACTGCCGGTGTAGGTATAGGTGGTTGGGTCCAAGTTGCCATTGGCGGTTACGCTTACGGTAATGCTGCCCTGGCTGGCAGTTCCGTAGGCCACTGCCATCAAGCCGCCGAAGATTACCGCCACCGGCCATTTTTTCTTTATTAAAAGTGTTTTGGTATTCATTTGAGTTACTCCCTTTATGATAACTGTTAATCAAGCATGCCGGCCAAAAATGTCGCAGGGTTATCGGCCTACGGCCAGCTTTCAGCTTTCCTAATTACCCTTCACCAAATTCACTCTGCCTTCCGCAAGAATTTCATAACTTAAATCACAACATAACACAAATGGACGCATCATGTCAAGCCCCTGTAAAATATTTCTGCCCAACCAAGTCCATCTCAATTATTGATGCGGTTGCCTCAGCCAAACAATCCTCTAAACTCAGCCGGACGAAACGCTGCCGTTCTTTCAGATCAATTTTACAAATTACATTATAGCAGACTGCCGATACCATGTCAACCCCCGTCGCCACTCCGTTAGCTTATTTATCACCAACCGCCGCAGCGGAAAAAATTGTCATTGCCAACAATATAACAGAATGCTCTACGCGTGTCAAGCCCTCCCACTCCATGATGGCATTATTACAACCACACGCCATGTTAACACTCCTCATCGCACCCTTCGGATCCAGCCGATATCAATCACTGCAGAAAGCATTGTCGACAAATCTCACTATAACACAGCGTCAAGGACTTGTCAATACCATTGCACACATCAGAGCATATAAAGTTACCATCGCCATGTTCTATCCATCCACCAGGCCGTCGACTCCATCATCCGCAACCACCGCAGCGGAAAAAAATAAATGCCATCACTATATCTACCAGAACGTCTGGCCATTGTCAAGCCCCTTGTATAAATCACGGCATAACAAGCAAGGTATGACTGCTTTAATCCAGTCAAACCTGCACATCCCCGCAATCAGGTCCCCAAAAGCCGGCCGCCAACAACCCGTCCGGTAATCACGGCCTAATCATCCTGGCAGCGGCATTGCTGCCACGGGGTTGAATAGATGCCAACCCGAACCATCACTGGTTGGCACCGGTGCCGGCGGACGGTCGCCGCCCACGATGCTTTATACAATAGCAAATCACATTTTCAGCCAGTGCCTGAGCTGAATGAGGAGTATATCCGCTGATGCCCCATGTTCGCGTACCCAATAGCCCGCTGGTAATATCCTGCGGCGAAAAGACCACCACCCAGCGCCCATCTTGCTTGATGCCCAGCATACGGGGGTGGTGATGAATCTGGCCGCCATGCTGCACATTGTAAAACTTGCGATAGTTCACGCTTTGTGTATTTACTCCGCCCGGAAACGCCCCGGTATATATAGAGGAATCCAGTGGAATTTTATGGAGCGTTAGTTTCGGGAATAGCGCATCAGCCAGATTGACAAAGGAATTGGTAAATGCCGATGCTCCGCCACCGGCATCGGCAAACAAGGTTCCTCCATGCGTTAGATAATGACGCAATGCTTGGATTTGTGTTGGCGTCAACGTCACAGTCTGCGTACCGGTCATCTCCAGCAAAGGACAGCCACTGGCAGCAAGTTGATTGCCGCTTGCGGTTACGGTTTTGAGGGTAAGTCGGGTTTGAAAATCAGTGGCTGCAATTTGGGCCATACGCAACCAGGCCGCTGGTTCTGGATTCCAATTGCCAGGGTAATTCAGCCGCCCCATAATCAGAGAGCGAATGGGTGCATGCGCCGGCGGAGCCACCACCAGCGATTCTAAGCGATTAGACAATGCCCCCTTTCCCACCGCGTAGTAGTAAATATTGGCTGGAATAGACCAATAATCACGCCATGCGAACCTGTGGCCTTGCCAGGCTGCCCCTAAATCCAACGGGCTGCCTATCCACAGGTAGCGAATACCATTATTAAAGGCCATAAAGGGGCGAAAGCCGGGCTTCCGGGCCGTCGGCAGGGTGGTGTACAAATAACTCTCGTGCGAACAGATTTTGGCCTGATACCGCCCTTGTACCACTTCTCGCCCATATTGCAGCATGGCCCGGCGAAAGCGCAATGAACCGCCATCCGGAGAGGTCAACACCAAACCGCCGTCGTCCACGTATTGGCGCAGCTTTTGGATCTGCCCTTTTGTAAAATGAGGATCCCGATCACCGGCGATAAACAGGATCGGCGCGCTAAGCCAATCGGCCAGTGGAGCGTGGATATCCACCACCTGCCAGTTGAGCGGTGTTTCGTATCTTCTGGAAAGCCATGCGGTAAAATTAGCCACATCCCGCTGGCGGGCGTTCCACGGTCCGAAATAATTTTTGCTGTACTCAAGTTTATTGATTACCACCGGATTTAATCCACGGTCCAGAATTAACAGAGCATAGGCCGTGCCGATGGACTCGCTGTCGAAGTTCCAGTCGCCAGTCGTGCCGCCATTGGCCACCAGATAGCCGGCCACGGCGTTGTACCAGTTTTTCCCGCTGAACCTCTGGATGCCGCTGGCCAGCGCCACGCGTTCATCGCCGTAAAGGCCGTAGAGATTCGGGCCGGTTGGATCAAAGTTTTTATTCATCCATGCCAGCCCGCGCAAAATGGAACGGTCCACCCGGCCCGCCAATCGGGGCCGTTGCCAGAGATATTCATCGCAGATAAATAGACTCGCGATGCCGGCGGGTGTCATAGTGGCAAAGCCAGCCGGACCCGGTGGTGGATTGGGCACAACATGCGGGTACGGAGCCGTACCATTATAAACCCAAGCCCCATTTGGATATTGAGTTTTCACCCAGTGCAGGCGGGCCATCCTCCAATAGCCCTGCGGAATTTCAAGACCAGCGTGCGCGCAGGCCCACATACCCAGAATCCCGTATTGTGTATTGGAATTGTCCCATTTGCCGGGGAGGTACGCCGGTCGCACCGGCAGCGGCATTGGAATACTGTAGTAATATGCGCCGTTGGAATGGATGCTATGCAGCAGGTACCATGCATCTTTGAGAATCACACGACGATACCGCGATTTGGGCGGCAAGAGTGCAAGGGCATTGGCCTGAAAGGATGCAGCGTACGTACCGTGCGGTTGCAGATCGCAAAGAAAATTGATCGCCTTTTTCATTTTTGGTGCATACATATTGGTTTGCGGCAGATGAAGGCTCTGGCCGACATTCAACAGGGCTTCCACCACCAGCGCCGTCTCGCCCCCATAGGCCTGGGCGACGCCTTTGCGATATCCGGCACCTTCCCACCGTCCCTGGGCATCTTGCCGGGATAGCAACGTGGCAACGCCGCGTTTGATGGCCGCAATCACCGCCTGACTGGTAACGTGGCTGTTACCGCGAACCAGCCGTACCGAATTGGAGGCAAAAATCACCACCCAAAATGCGGCTGCCACAGCCAAAGCCATCCTTCCTCTTCCGGCCACACATTGAATCTTCATCATACCGTTCGCCTGTTACGCCACCTGACACCACCATGCACGTAAATATCATATTAGAACATATTATTAGACAATGGCCATTTTGGCAAGACCAAGTCCGGACTTGGTTGCGAGTTTGCCTGCCCGACCGGTTGACCGCCAACGGCGTGTGCACCTGCGTCAGCACATAGTTTGATGAAAAAATGTCACTCATTCTTCCCGGACTACTGCACCATCGTCCGACCGGAGAGTTGTCTGGCAATAGAACAAAACCCCGACACCGCCGACCTGAAGAAACCGGTGAAAAATACACATTCTCTCTGGGTTGTTTTAATGTCTACTGCACGGAACCAGTAGACGTACGTAATCGGTCGCTCAAAACCCAACTACTGCTTTGCCATTATTTCGGCATCGCCATCCGCCGAACTTAATTTATTGGCCGTCTTCTACCAGTGCCGCAGACGCGGCTAACGATCACGTTGTGTGTGGCCAGGGCTGCTCTTAGGTTCCGTTTCGATGCCCGGCAACTAAACGGTGGTGATGAGAATCTGCAACCGGTCCAATAGAGGTCTTCCAGCGCACCGTTGATTCGACCGTTATGCCCTTGCCCGCCGGAGGTCGGCCTTCCAGAAGATCCAGCAGCATCGTGGCTGCCACCGTCACCGCCATCCGTCGCGAGGCCATAGAATCAACAGACGTCAGTGGCAGTGGATTCAGGGCTGGCGCGTAATTCTGAAATGCCGCCAGCGAAATATCCTGCGGAATACGCAGGTGCCTTTCCTGCAAAAAGCGAAACACCGCATTGGTCGCGATTTCATCCGGTACTACCACAGCCGTCGGTGCATTCTCTCCAGAGAAAAGTGGCTCCAGTGTACGCAAGTCCACGGGATAGACATCCCCTTCTGCCACCGGATTGGGCAATTCCACAATCGAGGCAGTCGCTTCCGCGGACTCGCTTTCTTCCAAAACAAACCGGGCCGTATCGCGCAGAGCCGCACCCCAATTCATACGCTGATAGAACAATACCGCAATCCGCCGATGCCCCAGGGCAATCAACCGTTCCAGTATCTCGCGAAAAGGGGTAACATGATCTTGATCCACCCAGTGTACACCAGTGGCACATTCCACCTGATCTGGAGCCAGGGCCACCACCTGGATTCCCGCATTAAGCAAGGGTCTCAGATCATCCCGACGGCTCCCCTCAATCAGCACGCCACTCATTTTTTTTGCAATAACTGTTTTGCCGATATCCTGCCACAATCGCCCCTCCTCATAAAATAAGGCATGCACGCTGTAACGCCGCACATCCAGAATCTGGTGTACCCCGTGCAGCACCATATCTGCTGCGTTGTAGGATGGTATGCGGCGTAGCCAGAGCGGCAAAAGCACCCCCACCGACTTGGCAAACTGCGGGTCTTCTGCCAAGCTGATGAAATTGCCCACTCGACGCTGTTTGCGAATCACCCCTTCCTTCGCCAATTCCGCCAACGCCCGACGCAAGGTCAGGTGGTTCATCCCCAGTTCCTTGGCCAAGGCCGGCTCAGAAGGCATTTGATCGCCGGGTTTGAAACGACCGGTTTTTATCCAGTTCAAAATGGCCCGTCGGGCCATATCCGCTTTAAAGCTCTTTACTGCCATAATTGCACTTCTCCTGAAAAATCGCCGAATCGATACATTATATTACAATATTATTCAGCAATTGCAACCGTGTGTCAGCCATAGTTGGCCACAACGACTTCTAACCAAACCATACCTTTTCTGGCTCTTGGGCTTATGCACGCTATGAAATACCAACACCAAGCCCCATGTCACTATCTAATATACGGCACGAATCCCATTTGGTTAGTGCCTACCTCGAAAAAAATAAAAACGGCCCGGCCATTCCAGCACGGCTCACTACTTGCCCGCCACGTTGGGTCCGGCATCCAAACGACAAAGGCACCCTTGTATCACCACGGCAGCGGCATTCTATGGAGCCGGTTGCGTTGTAGCCTGTGGCGGAGGCACCATATACTTAGGTGTTGTGTAATGCAAGTCGCAATTCTACAAATAGGGCTTTCGCCAGCGGGCCAAAACCCATTTCAGCCGATTTGGCCATGTTTGGACGCAGCAGCAAGTGGCGGCGTGTTTTCCGCCTATATACACCACGTGGTTGGAATGGCAGACATGGCCTAAGGCCGCGGTGTTGCCCTTGGTCCAGGGTGTAACGCCAGAGCGATACGGAAGAATTTCATGGGTGAAAGACTCTTACCCTCATAGCATGGGGCCAAAGCCAGCAGCATGATTTTGACCAGCCAAGGCCGTTTCGCTCTTGAATTTTTGGGCTACTGTCAAATGTTGTGGATTAGGAAAATCAGGCGGCCTGTATCTTGACTCCATCTTCGAAGGTTACTCCGGCCAGTACATCCTTGATCAACTCTGAACCATTGAGCCGCTGAAAGCCTCCCT
>JAJZNX010000157.1 GCA_021852275.1 Planctomycetota bacterium
TTCTTTATACCTTTCAGGCGACAATCTACTTGCTTTCGATTTTGCTAATTGTATTGCCGCACGGTTTTCAACACAATCATCATGATAGCAACCAAAAAATAATTTGCAAGACAAAACTTTAAAAAATTATAAAATTTATATAAGTCGTTTAATTTAATTAACTTATATATTATTGCCTGGCGTTCAATTGGAGGCTCGCGGCAGATCAGGTCTTCATGGCGCTGAAATACGCAAAGCCGCTTTAATCACCTTGGCCCGCCGGGTTTCCCGGTCCGCGGGTTTTGGCCAGGGCATTCCATCCCGCCAAAAGTGATGGCTGTCCTGCAAATCCCATCCCGGCCAGGATTGAAACGCCAGGTAACACCAGGTCCAGTGGTGTGCATTGAACAGGCTCGAAGTATCCGCCAGCCAGCGTGCCGCCGATCCATGCGGTGCCCAGGCCACTGCGCTGAATTCGCCGGCAAATATCGGCACGCCCCACCGGGTCTGAAACTTTTCCACCGGACGAAGGACCCGGGCCAGCGCAGCTTTATCCCACATTTTCCCATTGATGACGCCGGGATAATTTACGTTGATCCTGGTCATCGCATGGGCCAAATCGGTGTTCCGCGTGTCAAAAACCCCCTGACACGTAAATACGTGCGGGGAATAAAAGTGGAAGCTGTACATAACCCGCCGGAATGGCAGCGGATATAAATTCACAAATCCGGACGGATCGCCCCATGGCCCGGGTTCGTAGATAATCCACACCTTGCGGTCCACCTTGCGAATGGTATGAATAATCTCAATGGCTATCTTCCGCCATCGTCTGGGACGGCTGCTATCTGCCGGATTCACCGGCTCATTGTATAGGTCGTAGCCGTAAATAGTTTGGTCGTAGGGTTTTAATTTTTCAGCTACAGCCTGCCACAAACGGCAAAACGATGCGGTTAAATCGGGCTGGTGCCAAAAAGCCGCACTGTCATGGGCAATGTTTGCCTGGGCCAGCGGCGGATTGGACAGCACCAGAACCACTTTCACTCCTGCGTCGCGGGCATTTTTTACCGCCTGCACCAGGTCATCCAGCAGTTGCGGCATTATTTTCCAGGCCTTGACGTGCCAGTCCCGGGCAATTCCAGCCGGATCAAATGGCATCCGTACCAACGTGCCTCCCCAGCGGCGGATGGTTTGAAAATACTTGACGGTGGGCATAAATCCGCCGTGTCGCCGCCTGGACCACGTGCGCACAATGGTCTGAATGTTGAAGCCCCGCTGCCATTTTGGAGCATGCAGGCGCTGCCACGCCGGATCAACAATGGTCTGTAAACGCCGGATTTGGGCGTGCGACAGCGTCGCTTGCATCGGACGAAGCAGCAATTGGATATCGCGTATTTTCCAGACACCACTTACAGGGTGCGTCCCTGAATCAATTCGGACCACCAACCGCACGCCCGGAGTTCCGGGCAGGGGAGTGTAGGCTCCGCGGAAGCTTTTCCAATGCCGGGCATCCTGGGCCCCGGATACGGCAATGGCGGAATGAGTGCGTGTCCATCCGCGACTATCGCAAAGCCCCAGGCCTAAATGGCCCAGCGGGCCGGCAATGCTCGGTGTAAAACGGCTCTGAAAACGAAGCACATATTGAAAGTTCGGCGGTGTGCCCGGGGGCTTGGCAATGACGGCCGCTACTGGAAACGTATTGCCCGTGTGCTTTTGCAGGGTAATCACCAACTCGCCGGAGGGCGTCAGCCGCGCCGAACAGCCTGGTTCGGTTATGGCCGCCAGATCCAGCGGTGGAACAGACAAAGTCTCGGTGCCACGCATCGCCGCTGATGGCCCAGCGGCACTCGCCATACCACTCCACAAGCCAACAATCAAAGCTGCATACAGTCCACATCTTCGCATAGCTTATCCTTGTATAAAAACCCCTGATAACCGGCCGCGCTTTTTGCTGCTCAGCCAGAGTAACGTCCCAATTCCTGCCATAAACCAAATCAGTGAGGCAGGCTCCGGTATTGGTTGCGGCGAAAACACAAGATTCAGATTATCGCCTGAAAGGTATAAAGAAAATGAGCCGGCCCCAGTCGCATTCCATTGTTCAAAGCTCGACGGATCCAGAAATATATCGGCCGGATTCAAGTTGGTGATCGGATCCGCGGCCGTTAAAATCGTCCACCGGTAGCTTAAGCTTGGATTCCAGCCGGTCAGGGTTCCGGCAGAAGAGATGTTGATGATGAATTGGTTGCCGGGGGTCGCGGCCAGTATCACAGTGCCGTGGACTTTTAACAAATCCCATCCCGATGCCAACCCGGCTGTCCCGGACAGATTGCTTATCTGCCAAAGGTATTGGCCGCCCCCAGACCAAGTTTCATTGCCGGTAATCAGCGTACCTGGTGCCGCGTAACTTGGGGAGATGTACGCACCCGTGGCCAGTGTTAACGCCGTGTTGGCCAGGCTGCCGGTGCCGCCGATAGTCCCTTTATCGATGTTAAGCGTACCCGCGTAAACGGCTGGTGAATTGTAATCATACACACCGCCGTTGATAGTAACATTATCGGCCAGAGCCACGGTGGGATTGTTGTAGACAAAAGTGCCCGGCCCTTGCACATCTACCGCAGTTCCACCATTGAGTTGCCCCGTGACCAGCAGCGTGCCGTCGCTGATCGTGGTCGGTCCGCCGTAGTTGTTAAGGCCCTGGAGTTCCAGTGTGCCGGGACCGGCCTTAATCAACCCTTGAGGCGAGGTGGCAGCAGTAATGGCCCCGGCCATAATGGCATCAATGCCATTCGCGGTCGAACCTTGATTCACGTAGATGGTGCGAACCTGCGCCGCACCGGTACCCAGCACCAGCGGATTTTCAAAAACCACCGTGCCTGTAGCGCTTGGCGCAGATAAAATTAACTCCTGGCCGTTTTGTAAAAAGCCGGCAGTACTGTTCCAGGTTACCGCCGCATCCGCCCCTCCCAGATTAACTTCGCGGTCGCCACCATAGGCGGCAAAACCGCCATTTCCCGCAAACTGAACTTGGCCGGCACCAGTTCCCAGAGCTTCGTTGAAATTACCCGCCCCCAGTTCCAGCACACCGCCGTTGAGCACGACATTGCTGGTAGCGGGCAGGCCCCCCCCGGTACCAATAAGCAGGGCACCGCCCTCGATTGTGGTGGCGCCGGAATACGTATTGGCGCCGGTCAGTTCCAGTGTACCTGCACCTGTCTTGGTCAGACCGCCATTGCTTAGCACCCCGCCAAGTTCGGCATTAATGCCTCCGGTCGTTCCGGCATCCACCTGAATTGTGCCCGTACCGCCATTAAAATTGATGTTATTCTGAAAAGTCAAAGTGGCGTTGGAGGAACTGGAAGAAAATATCAGCGTTTTAGTAGCACCCACAAACCCCGGGGTAGCACCCCAAGTCAGCTCCACTCCACCATTTAAGCTGACACTGCGATTGGCGCCATAGGCGCTAAAACCGCCGTTTCCTGTAAACTGAATCTGGCCTGCACCGGTGCCCAGCGATCCGCTGAAATTACCTGCACCCAGTTCCAGCACACCGCCGTTGAGCACGACATTGCTCGTTGACGGCAGAGACGCGGCGGCACCGACCAGCAAAGCACCGCCCTCGATTGTGGTGGCGCCGGAATACGTATTTGCACCGGTCAGTTCCAGTGTACCCGCACCTGTCTTGGTCAGGCCGCCGTTGCTGAGTACCCCGCTAAGTTCGGCATTGATGCCGCCAGCGGTTCCCTCATCTGTCTGGATTGCGCCCGTACCACCGTTGAAATTGATGTTATTCTGGAAATTCAGGATGGCGTTGGAAGAACTGGAAGAAAATATCAAGGTTTGCGAGGCACCCAGGAAACCCGGGGCCACACCCCAAGTCAGTGTCGCGCCACCGTTTAAACTGACACTGCGATTGGCGCCATAGGCGCTAAAACCGCCATTTCCCGTAAACTGAACCTGGCCGGCACCAGTTCCCAGGGCTTCGTTGAAATTACCCGCCCCCAGTTCCAGCACACCACCGTTGAGCACGATGTTGGTTGTTGATGGTAAAGCCGCAGCGGCACCGACAAGTAAGGTACCGTCTTCTATGGTGGTTGTACCGGAATACGTATTTGCACCTGTGAGTTCCAGCGTACCCGCACCCGTCTTGATCAGACCGCCATTGCTTAGCACCCCGCTAAGTTCGGCATCAATCGCGGCTGCACCATCGTCTACCACAAACGTGCGCGCAGCACCGTTTAAGTTAATGCCATTTTCGAAATTCAGCGTCCCGGTGGAGGTGTTCGTTGCCAGAATAAGACTGATGTTGGCATTAGCAAAATAACCGCTTGCCCAGGTCACGGTGGCACCGTTCCCTCCGAGGTTTACCGTCCGATTGCCGCCATAGGCGCCAAACCCCGCATTGCCCGTACCAATAAAACGCAACTGGCCCGCACCTGTACCCAGGGATTCTGTGAAGTTGGTCGCGCCAAGTTCAACGGCGCTGGTGTCATTGGCGTTGATAACCAGGTTAGCCGTCGTCGGCATGGCCGCCGGAGATGATAAACGGACAATGCCGCGATTGACCTGCAGCGTTCCAGTCTGCGCGTTGGTACCGGTCAAATTCAGAATGCCGGTCTGGTTTTTATAGAAAGTACCATTGCCGCTGATCGTTCCCGCAAACGGCGTTGTTCCATCGAGGGTGGTGACATCCGTTACTGAGCCTCCATTGAGCACGATTTGGCCGGTTCCACCGTACTCGGAAAGGATGCTGCTAAAGCTCTGGTTTTGCCCGTTAATAACCAACACACCGTTGCCCCCGATAAAAAGCAGGTTGGTTCCCGGCAACAGCGCCCCGGCACTGCCCAGGTCGATGGTGCCGTTGTGAATAATTGTGTTCCCGGCATACGTATTATGTGCGGTAAGTGTCAATGTGCCAGCTCCATCCTTGGCGATGAACCCGGAACCGGAGATGACGCCGTTGATCGTGGTATTATGGTCGCCTCCGATCACCACCAGGTTTCCGTTAGAGGTGTTGACCGGACCATTGACGAGCAAATCCCCATTCACCGCTTCCCAGTTCTGCGAGTCCGACAACGTGATGGGCACGTTGAAGGTTTGCGTGGCCGCAGCTTCGTTGCGAATACCGCTGTAACCCAGAGTCAGCACACCGGGGCCACCAAATGTAAAGCCGTTGGGGGAAACGGAAGTTTGAAAAAGCATTCCACGTAACGAGGTATTGGCGTTTAGCGTGAGGGCGGTCTGGCCGTTGGCACCGTCGGCATTAAATACCACGGGAATATTATCGGGAGCGATTCCGTTGCTCCAGTTCAAACCCGATCCGATACTTCCATTGTCCGCCTGGCCGGTCCAGACGGGTGCGCTATTGAGCGGATCACTAGAGTTGACATAAATGGTCCATTGGAGTGCGTAACCATTGGTCTTGAGAATGTTATTGACGACAGTAACTGGATCGTATGGACTGCCCGCGGCATTCGGATTCGGCAGGTAGGAGTTGAAGGAATTCGGATACCATGCAGTTCCGGCAAAGGTGAGCTGCGGCGAGCTGCTGCCTGGAGCCATGTAAGGAATAAATGCCGGGCTTCCGGAATCCCCGCCTTCCCAGTATGCAGCGCCCGTGGCTCCTGTACCGGGGTTCCATCCCAGCGGTGTTGCGTAGGAACTACCGGACACAATGGACGCCGTGCCAATCGTTGGCCCTGCGTTGTTCGCTTCGCTGCCGTACACAATTAGCGGCATGCCACCGTAATTATAGCTGGCCACGTCAAGCAGACTGTACACGGCGACGTTTTGACTGGGGGTGAAGGCTTGTGTCATCGTTCCGATGGCAAAGTCCGCGGTGTAGTTGGGTACGGAAGGCGTGCTCAATGTTGCGGCATCCATGACAATGATATTTCCGGAAGTATTGACGAAATCCAGCGGTGTTCCGTAGTTGAAAAATCCCGGGCTGTAATGCTGCGCAACGGCAAAGTTTAAAGGGCTGATCATCGTCAGGCTGTGTACTCGCTCGACGGGGTAGTTCGTGGTCAGGCCTGTGCCTGGCAGCCATCCCACTCCAGACAAGTTGTAGTTCAATCCCAAGTAAGCAGAATTATCATTTAAAACGGGATTTGGAGTGTCAAAACCGGCGATAAAGCGGTCAATCTGCGCCGCTGATGGTGTGCCTGCATAGGCCAATGCCCGAACCGCTGCCGTCTCGGCAAAGATCGGCGAAAGCAACAATGGCATCGCCATAATGCTTAACCGACACGCGTTCAACCTCTTGCTTTTTATTACAGCGACGCGCAACTTCCTCAATGGTATTATCTTTACTTGATTCATCTATCAATCCTCTCTCGCGGTGCGGCTAATTCGTTGCTACCGGCATCGCTGTGTCTTCCGCCTTTTCCACCAGCAATATCATAGCAGGCAACGTCATAATATGTCAATCAAATTTGTTTTTAACAGACAAATCATTGTTATTTTTAATATCGCGAATATATTAATAGCAGATATGCTTTATTTTTAGTTAATATGGTGGCCAATTGCAACATCGTATTCGTCGGCCAAGGTTTTGGTGGTCACATCCTTATCATCGTATGACAGGCCCCAATCGTCAATTTTAAAGCTGCGTCGTAAATACTGTGTCAGGTGGAAAGGCTCCTGCTGGAGCCAGTACCTGGGCACTGCGGCTGGGAAGATATATCTGTACGCTTTGGCTGCGGTTGTACATGGGCACAGCTTGGCGAGGATAGATCAGATCCGCGGCCACTCGGTTGTGGCCTTCAAACTCGGGGCGGTCGGTATCGAGAATCAGTCGATAATCGCACGGGTCTGGAACCGGAATTCGCAGATCGGTGTAAGATTCACTGGGGTGGAAGTTGAATATGAAAACCAGAGGCCCGCGACGGAAAGCCAACTGGCGCGTGTCCTGGTGGATCAGGAGTTGTTCGATAAACGGATCCTGCAGAAGATTAAATTGAATGTCGAGCAACTGCATGGCTCGATCAAAGTTTTTAAGGCCGCGATAACGCAGGTATTCCGCATCGCTCAAGGACCAGAGGCGGCGGGCATGGTGGTAGGAAAAGTTATTGCCGGGCCGGGGAAAATCCACCCATTCGGGGTGGCCGAATTCATTGCCCATAAAATTCAGGTAAGCTTCACCGGCGAGGCTGAAGGTGAGCAGGCGAATCATCTTGTGCAGGGCCAGGCCCCGGTCAATGGCCAGATCCTGCGCTGACTTATTCATATTCCAATACATATTCTTGTCCATCAGCCAAAAGGCGATGGTTTTATCGCCCACCAGAGCCTGGTCATGACTTTCGGCATAGCCGACATGCTTTTCGCGGGCGCGCCGGTTGAGCAAAGTGTGGTACAGTTCGCCCAGGTCCCACTGTTCGTCCCGTTGTTCCTTAAGCAGTTTTATCCAGTAATCGGGGATGCCCATCGCCAGACGATAATCAAAGCCCAGACCTCCTTCATCAACAGGTCTGGCCATGCCGGGCATGCCCGAAACATCTTCCGCAATCGTGATGGCATCGGGCTTAAGTTGGTGAATTAGTTGGTTGGCCAGTTGGAGATAAGTAACGGCATCGGGATCCACGTTGGGGCCAAAATAGTTATCGTAGCTGGTGAATTTTACACCCAGGCCATGGTCCAGATAAATCATGCTGGTAACCCCGTCAAAGCGGAAACCGTCAAAACGAAAATCCTCCAGCCAGTATCGCAGATTGCTTAAGAGCAACCGTTGTACTTCGTACACGTGGTAATCAAAACACAGCGAATCCCAGGCGACATGCTGGCCACGCGGCCCGGCGTGAAAGTATTGGTAGTCTGTACCGTCGAAGCGATTAAGACCTTCATTGAGGTTTTTGATGGCATGGCTGTGTACCACGTCCAGCAATACCAACAGGCCCATGCCGTGGGCGGTATCGATGAGGCATTTGAGATCTTCCGGCGTACCGAAGCGCGAGCTAACGGCGAAGAAATTGCTCACGTGGTAGCCAAAAGAGCCATAAAACGGATGCTCCATTATGGCCATAAGTTGAATGGCATTGTATTTAAGCTCGGCGATGCGCGGCAAAATGTGCTGGGTAAATTCGTTGAAGGTGCCCACGCGTGGTTCTTCCAGGGCCATGCCCACATGGGCTTCATAAATTCGCAATCCGCCGCGGAGCAAGGGCGCAGCATGGAGAAAGGCAAAGGGTTGTGGCGGCATCCAGAATTGACCGGAAAAATCGACTGTGCCCGGATCTTGAATAACCCGGTGGATATAAGCGGGGATACGATCCATGGCCCCGCTGTCCGAAACAACATGGACTTTTACACGACTTTGATGGACAAGGGTGTGGGCATACAACTCGTCAGGTAGAAACAGGCTCCAAACGCCAAATTCGTCGCGGGTAAGATGATGGGTTTGGCGATTCCAGCCATTAAAGTCTCCCACTAGTGCAAGGCTGTGGGCAGCCGGTGCCCATTCGCGATACCAGATTCCGGTTTGGTGGTTGTGTGTGCCGCGGTTAAACCCAAAATAATGATGCCCCCGGCTGATGGAACCGGTAAGCCCGCCATTCTGTTGGATATGTTGCAGTGCGGCCCGATAGTGCTGATAGCGTTCCTGCAGATCAGCCCGGTGCGGTTGCAGCCATGGATCGAATTGCACCAGTTGGGTACCATCGTTGGTGGGTGGGGATGGGTTTTCCCCGGCACTTGGTGGGCCTGTCAGGCCGGCATCTCCAGCGCGTTCATTGCGTGTGGGTGGTGGGGCGCTGGAGCGTTTCTTTTTCTTCAAGAGAAACTCCGATGGGGTCAGCCCCAGCGTACTCCAACCGTCGGGATGTCGGATGTGAGTCTTACCGGGCGAGTTCTATTATATCGGCTGGCGACGATTGTTGCCTGATATCGGGCCGATCAGTCCGGCGTTTTTCCTTGAGGCAAAGCCGCAGGTGCATTATAGTGTGCAGCGGAGAGTCAGCGGATTGGCTGGATCGAGCCAGGTAAAAATGCGGTTTTGGGTGTGTCGGCAGGGCATCGCCGGACCGTGGTTTTTTTGAAAGGCAGCGAAGCATGAATCTCTCTCCACGATATCAAGCGAAGTGCGGGCCTTTGGCCTCCGTAGGGGTGCTGGTGCTGGTATGCGGTGCCATGGCGTTTGGGACTGGGGTAACGGTGGCGGCAAATCCGGCAAGTCAGCAGCAGATTGCCGCGCAGGAAAGCGCTCTAAGTCCAAAAGATGCCATCGGACATGAGAAATTGGCCCGGGAGCTTTACGATAATGGCAGGTATCAACAGGCGCTCCAACAAGTGGAGGTTGCGCTAAAAATCAACCCGGCCTATCAGGATGCCCAGTTGCTCAAAAGTTTAATCCTCTCCAAATTGGCCGGACAGAAGAAAAAATCAACAACGGTGGCTTCAACGCAGCCGGGCAAGAAAAAACTTCATACGTTACTGACCATGGACGACATTTATAAAATTCGGCTCTGGGAACTTTCGCGGAATGAAAGCGGTCCGCTGGAAGGAAGTATTGTCGGCAAACAAAAGACGCTGCTGAAATTCTGGCGGCGCGTGATTTTGCCGGATCCGGATTATCAAAATCCGTTTCCGACCCGTCGGCAGCGCGAAGGGTTCATCAGTCCGAATAACTTTGTCCAACAGGTGCGGTTGATGCTGCGGTTAGGGCAGGCCAAGTATTGGAACAAAATACAGATTCGCAGCGAGCCGCAAGTCATGCAGACATTTCGTCAGACGGTGGAGCCTGTGGTGCTGCAAAGCTGTGCCACCGTGGGTTGTCATCGCGGGCAGGGAGCACCTGGTTTCCATCTTTTTGGAGCTGGCGGTCGTGCCAACTTGCGCCAGACCTACACCAATTTTTATGTTTTAAGCCAATTGACCTACAAAGGACATAAATTGATCAATCGCGGTAATCCACCGCTCTCGCTGCTGTATCAATATCTGCTGCCGCGGGATGACGCGGCCTATCGCCATCCCGGCAAACCGCAGCGTGGTCCGCGGTACCGCGTCTTCAACCGGAAGGCCATCATTGGCTGGATTGAATCACTGCGTTTTCCGGCACACCGCTACGGCATCACTGATTTTCGCATGCCCGTGAATCCCTTGCCTGCTGCATCCGGCCGGAAGAAGTAGGACGATCTTTGCACGGATTGGTGCATGATCGACCGACGATGGTGTCAATAAAGGCATCTTGAATATACTGCCCGAAGTTTTCACCAACGGAGCGGTGGTGGGGCAGGCTTTGATCAACACATTGCGTGTGAGTTCGTCGATATTAATGTGGGAAAGCAATCACAGGGTTCCGGTCGGAATTGCTCCGAAACCGGCATAATAAACGCCCAAGTGTAACTGTCATTCCATCGACCCCAGGGAATGCGGGCTGGAAGTTTGGCCGAGTACCAGTTGTCTGGTGAAAGTGCCAGCCAGAATTTTGGTCTGCGATTCCTTGAGAAGCGGAGTCTGGGGTTGGGTAAATGGCAATGGAGCAGTACTGGGCTGTTCAGCGGACATTTTAACTTTGGTATGAAAATATTTCAGAATTTTCTTGACTTGTGGATAAGACTTGATACACTTAACATCCTGATAGTGCATGTTTCCAGCGTGTTCTCGGAGGTGAGCACAAACCTCCGCCGCTTGAAATAAAGACTTCCAAAAACGGGGCATACTCATGCCGACCGTTCGAATAATTAAGCAACGGAACAGGAAGGTTGTCCAGTGTGACCGCAAGGTCATTTCAGGATTTTCGGGATACTGCGAGCCATTAACGATAGTTGTACGCTCTGATCCTTGGGCCAGAATGGGGCAACAGGAGGCGGTTATGTGATATGCGGCGAAGATCACAGGCTTACAGAGGTTTTTGGTTATTTTATTTTTTATTCTCCTGATCAGGAGAGGAACGGAGTAGTTTATGTTAGCGGTTAAAAATCAGAGAATTGGTTTGGCAGTAGCAGCAGCGGTTTTGGCGGTTGCGGCGGGGATGGCACAGGCCACCACCGTTCCTCCAGCGTTGCCAGGCGGAGCAACGAATTTATTCGCCGGTGATTATGCGATAGGCGGTGCCGGCGGGTGGAATGGGGCGGGCTTCGGGCCAACAAACATTACCGATAACGACTTGGACAGTTATGCCATTTCCACATACGAGACCACCCCCATCATTGACGTGCAAGGGGCTATAATGGCTACGCCGGGGAGTTCTCCTGTGACGAGCACTTCGGGCTTGGGTACGACTGGCACTATCAATGTCATCCGAATATGGGCGCAGCCATTGGATAACGGCGGCGGTATAACCACGGCCTACGTTGTTCCACCGCCGCAGGTGAGCATCATGTACGGTTTTAATGGGCCGGATCCGACAAATTACGATGCCATCAACGCCGATAACTTTTCCAGCACTGCGAGTATCTTGGCGGTAAATGGCGTAGCCACACCGACTGGCACAACTACCGTCTATTTGGCCAATGATTGGCAAGGTCCGGTGGCCGACGGTTTGGATGGCGTCGGTGCAAGTTCAGGTGCGCTTTATGTGGACCTGACGGTTAGCGCATTTTCGTCGAATGCGGTTTATTTTAATTTTGGCGTGCAGCCCAATCGGACGACAGGGAATGGTGGTATGGACATCAATGAAATTCAGGCCTATGCCTCGGCCGTGCCTGAACCAGCCGCGTTGGGGCTGATAGCGGTGGGTGGCTTGGGGCTGCTGCTGTGGCCACACCGCAAGACGGTGTGAAAAGGCCGGAAAGGCTTACCGGTGAGGGATTTTCCCTCCCCATGATGTTTCTTCCGGGGTTGTTGTTGATGGCTAAAAAAGGAGTGGCCATGAATCTTGCGACGCGGCGACGATCGCTGGAGGTTTTTGGCAGTGGTGTTGCTGCGCCTGATTTGGATCATGCCAGAAAAGGCCGGCGCAGGGGTTTTACCCTGGTGGAACTTTTGGTGGTCATTTCCATCATTGCCATTCTTATTTCCTTGCTGCTTCCCGCTTTGGCCAAGGCCCGCTTTTGGGCCAACGTGACGGTGTGCGCTAATAACCAGCGGCAGATTTATCTGGCGACGGCCGAATATTCCAATGAAAATCTGGGATATATGCCGGGATCGGATGCGTTTGAATATGTGCAGGGTGGCACGTATGCCACCTCGTACGGATATTACCCATGGGAATGGGTGGATGGTCCGGGAACGCCGGCTCCGCTACCGCCGGGTGTGATCTGGTCACAGACTGTGCGGTGGTTTGGGGTGGGGGTACTGATCGGACAGAAGTATCTACTGGCGGACGCTACGGTGAATTGTCCGGATTTTTATATTTCGCCCGCGTCCAACACGCCCAACAGCAATTATTCTCCCCGGCAGGGAGTGTTTACGTTGCCACAGCTTTACAGCAATGCGGTAGCCCAGGGCGACACCCCCGAACAGATCGCCAACGCCTGTTTCGGGCAAGGCTCCTATATTTTAGATACGGTTCCCTATTATCAGGAATATGACCCCAGTGGTGCCAATTATGATGCCACCAATGAATCGAACGGGAAGATGGGGCTGCCCGGTTCGCACGGCGGTTATTGGTCCAACGGCTTGCTGGTGGTTCCACATATTACCGCGCTGATCATGTGCCTGACCACTTACGCCGACCAGCCGGGCATTCAGCCGGCCACCATCACCCACGAAATGAAAGGTGTCAACTGTACGTATATCGACGGCCACACGCAGTGGCTGCCCATTCATCAGGCCACATGGAATATGTTCAACTCGATTGCCTATCCAGCCAGTGATGGTGGAGACATGCGCGGGGCTTACACGCTCTGGCCTTGGGCCACGCAGCAGGCATGGTAAGGCGGTGCTCATCGGGCGGCACCGGATGGAACTCTCGGGTGACGAAAAGGCCATTAAACCAGGAATAGGCGATGCCATCAGAATCAGAGAAAATGTTCGGTCAGGAATCTGCGACTCTGGGCCAGGCCAACAGATTACTGACAACCCGCCGCAAAGTGTTGCTGGCGGCATCCGCCGGACTGTTGGCAAGCCCGTTGCTGTTGGGCATCGCACATGATGAAGCGATTGAAAAGCGACAGCAATCATTTACTTTTCTGGTGGGGCCGTATCCATCCATGGGGCTTTTTGAATACCAACTGGAATGCCGGGGGTTGTGTAAGGCCCGGCCTGATGCCGTGAAGTGGAAACTGTTGATTGCGCGAAATGGCCGCTTGGTTGTGAACGAAATTCACGCTTTGGCCGCTGATGGTCAGGCTCACGGTTATGTACATGTCGGCGCGATGCCGGACCACGCGGTGTATGTTCTGCGGGCGATTA
>JAJZNX010000209.1 GCA_021852275.1 Planctomycetota bacterium
TTGGCCTCCAGCTTCGTTGTTCGCTCGTTTCAGACCCACTGCCGGGGTATGCGCCTCACTCACGCCTCGCTGGCGGCCAAAATTTCTGCGCCGTAAAACACGAATTTATTTTTGCGCGGTCCCTTACACCGACAGACTACGCCCGCACATTCACGGCGATACTACTATTATATTAATCCATTATTAGCTATTGTCAATCAAAAACTTTCCCAGCAGGAGGCCAACCGCATCCGGGGCTTCTTCGTGCGGCAGGTGCGATAGTTGCGGAAATTCATAATAAAAGAGGTTGGGTAAGTCACTTTTGAGCTTGTCACCGGTACCCGGTGCCAGCAGCGTATCAAGCTGGCCCCAAATGACCAGCACCGGCTGAGTTAACCGTCGGGCCTGAGCCAGAAATCCCTTGATTTCTGCGGGCCGCGTGGGCAACGCCCTAATAGCATCCATCAGACGCAGTCGGTTGGCCTGCGGCCGCATATTTCGGCGGTACAGGTGCAGCAGTTCATGGTTCATCGCCTCCGGGTGATCATAGCCAACGGTGGCAATACCGGATACCAACTGCTCGGGTTTCATGGCCAATATCACCAATTCACCCAGAATGGGCACCCTCAAAATGCGATAAAACCGGGGGAGTTCCTGCGGATAATAAGCCGGGTTAAAAACCGCCACCGCCGAGACCCGCTGTGGAAAATCCAGGGCCGCCATCAGGCTCATACCACCGCCTAAACTGGATCCACCAACCGCCAAACGCGGTATCTGCAGTGCCGCGGGCACCCGCATGGCATCGGCTACCATCTCCCGCAGGCTCACGCCGCCCGCAGGCCAACCTTCGGGAACGGCATAGCTGTTGTAATCCACCAGGAGCAGGTCGTGTGTGCGCAGTACATACCCAGCAATGCCATAAAAAGAGGCAATATGCAGGCCCATGCCATGCAGCAGCATCAGCACAGGTCGTTGGCTCGGCGCGCCGGCGGCCCGCAGCAGTCGAAACGCAATGCGCCGTTGCTGGACTTGAATGAAATAAGTCTGTGCATTGGTATGCTCAGGTGGGTCCTGCCACGCAAACCGGGCTGCAGGAATCATCGGGGAGGACAGTTCAAAACAGGCCATCGGCAGCCGCGGCAACTTTTGCCCGGTATTGTGAGGGATCAATACAGTCTCAATCACTTTTTTCATCAGCGACACAATTTATTGCGTTGGTGTGGTGTGAAAATATGTTGTTGCTCACTTTTCATGCCCGCGGGAACCAAGCTTGCCGAGCGATTCATAGTAGGAATTCACCAGGGATTGATAACCCGGCAGTGTGCTTTTGCGAATGCCGTTAAGAATTAAATTGCGCTCCCGCGCCGGCAAATTTCCCCATTGATGTTTATGGGAAAAAAACGGTTTTCCCGTCTGCGGATTCATCGGACCACCGCTGGGATTGTAGGAATGCGGGGCCGGGGCCGATGGTGAATTGGTCGGCTGATTGGAAGGCGACCTGGTGTTGGAGGACATTTGTTGGCTTTTATTCTTTTTTTTGCTCTTGCCACTGCCACTCGGAGGTGGGCTTTTCTTGGCGATCGCGATGAGTTGATCCAGATCTGAAATGATCTTCTTTTGAATCGTTTGCGTAGTGTTTCCCGCATGGTAGGAGTAAAGGTGTTTGGCGCTTTGTCCCATACCCTGAAGCATGTCTTTGAGCATCCGGCCAATCTGCTGCGGATTGGGTGCCGGCGTTTTGGGCGTTTTGGGCTGGACCAGCTTCGGTGTTAAATTTGGCCAGGCCAGGCCGCGCTGCAGCCACTGCGGCGGTGCCACGCTGTCAGCGGGCGAACTGGCCCATGTGTGCGCCTGACTGATACCCAGCGCCACCATAACCACCAACCATGTTTGCCGGTAGATTTTTGCAGTCATATTAGAGCCTTCCTTTTGGCGGTTGTGTATTGGGAATATTTTCCATGGGGCCGGGCTGCGTAGGCCCGGATTGCATGGATTTTATGGTTTTGATGGCCTGATGTTGCAGCGCTGCTTGTAGATTGCCTAACCGCCGCACCTCCTGCTGGATCGCCTTTTTGGCTGCCGCCGGGGCCTGCTGAAGTTGGCGGTTCATATCCTGGGTATCGGCGTTGATTTGACGCTGCATGGATCGCAGCAGTTTAAGCTGAGCCAGCGGCGGCACCAGCTTGGGTTTTTGTCCGCCGCCGCCACCGCCGCCGCCACCACCGCCGCCCTTCTTTTTAAGCTTCTGCTGTTCTTTTTTCAAAGCGCGGATAATCATGTTCAATTTTTCCAGGGCGTGCTGCTGAATATCCGTGGTTACCAGGCCGGGATGAGCGGAATTCATCAGGATGCGGACGATGGCCATATCGGCAATAATTCGTTTGTTGATCCAGACAATAATAGGAGCCTGCTGGTTGATGCGTGCGCTTAAGGCCAGCAATTTTTGAATCAGAGTGGCTTCCTGCCGGCCCCCCACAGCCAGGCGCAGTATGTCGGGCCGCATCAATTGCCCCCGCGCCATTTTCTCCCGCTGAATAGCCAGCGTGGCAACCTCGATTTGGGTTTGGGTTCGGGCGATACGCTGGTAGGCGTGGCGAAGACTCGCCAGCTTCTGCTGCTGAAGCTGGTTGTTCACTTTGCGAAGTTGCTTTTGCAGATCGCGAAGCGCTTTGTTCAGTGCGGCCAGGGCCGCTTTCTGCTGGGGCGGTGCGCCCGGCTGATTATGCCGCAAAAGAGCCCCCGTGGCGGCACCCATATCGTGCGAGCCTGCCTGAATTTCCCGTCCTGCGGGGTGTGCTCCGGAAACGGACATACAACGCTGACTCAAATCAACAGCCTGTAATTGCAGTCGCCCCTGCTTGTCGGCCAGGTTATTGAGCACCACCCGGCCAGCCTTGGATCCGGCGCTGACGGTGGAAGCCTGCACTGCCGTCTGGTGTTGGATTAGCCTCTTGAGCCGGGCGATCAGAGCCGCGAGTTGCTGAGCCAGTCGTTTGAGGGCCTGATGATTTTCGTGATTCAGAGCTTTGAGCATCTTTTGCAGGCCGCTTTTGGCACCCGCCTGAGCCTGACTCGCCGACGACATGTGGTTGTGGGACGCCGCGCCCGACGCCTGATTCATTTTTCCAGGCACCTGGTCCTGGCTGGAAATGGCTGCAGCCTTGGCCATGGCTGCGGCCATGGCCGGATTGCTTTTGGCCAGGCTTTTAGCCGCCTTGGAAAGCTGCCCCGCCAGCGATCGGGCCTGCGATGCCAGCTTTTGCTGCTGCTGGGCCAGTGACTGCAATTGATTTTTGAGATTTTGCGGCAATTGCGACATCTTCAGGCCGATGGTTTGGGCCGCGAGTTTCTGGAGTTGCCGTTGCAGTTTCTCCTGCTTGGATAATATCTGTTCTGTTTTATGCAGCAGCCTGCGGAACTGCCCGGCGGCCCCGAGTTTGTTGAGCAGATGTTGCATGATATTAATCGCCCGCTGCTGGTGCGCGGCCGCGGCGTGACCGCTGGCGGCAGCTTTGGCCAGATCGCTTTTACTTAAACTGTTACGCCGGGCCTGCGAAAGTCGTGTGGCCGCCTTGGGCATGCTGACGTGGCCCACGTGCTTCATGCCGCCGTGGGCCAGCTTGGCCAGTTTGCCCAGCGATGATGCTTTCAGGCCGTTGCGCTGGGCCAGATGCTGGATACGGCTGAGCATGTGCTCAATGGCCGTGGCGCGCTGGGCCTCGGCAATTTGCCGCTGGGCCAGGTTGCCCAGCGCCATCTGCTGCCCGGTTGTAATATGGCCGCTCTGGTGAATGGAGGTGGTAATAGCCTGGGTTTGTTTTTGCGTGCGGATCTGCTGCTTAAGCAATCGGCCGATGGCTGCCCTTGCCGCCCGAAGCTCGTTGCGAATTTCATGGCGAATTTCTGCAGGACTGCGAATGACCACCAGCAGAGGCCGTGACTGTACCAGCGGATGGCGCTGAATTTTTCCATGCTTGAGGGTAACGCGGTAATCGTCGCGAACCAGGGCGTAAACATTGAGCCGATCACCCGCCTTGAGTTTGAGCGGTGCCAGTTGCCAGGAATATAGCGCCCGGCCCAACGCACCGGTGTTGGGGTCAAAGGTGCGGGAAGACCAGGTTAACGGCATTTTGAACAGCCAGGGAGCCTTGGCGTTGGCATCAAACGCCCGACCGGCCAGATACAGGGAGGTCAAGCCCAGATCGTCGCGGGCGTGAATATGCAGCCGGATCAGGCCATTGGCCGTGATATTGACCAGATGTCGGGGGCGGGTAATGCGCACCTGCGGCAAGCCATCGGGCACTACCTTGATCGTAAAATCGCTGCGGGTGTTATTGGCCAGACCATCGGTATCACGGAAACGCACGCGAAATGTCATACTCTTTTTGGCGGGGATGGTCAGGGTTAGAGTCCGGGGCGTTTGGCGCACGGCACGTACACTTATCGGCAGCGGTTGACCGGTTTTGGAGCTTAGCAAGGTTAATTCCGGCCGGCCATGCGCCTCCACGGCCACCGGCTGGCTGGAGGAAAATTTCAGCGTCATGGACGAACCCTGCACCACCCGCACGGAATGCGCCAGCATGTCAACAATCCGCACGGGTACTCCCGTGGCATACGGGGGGGCTGTAATCGCCGCGGTTAAGGACTCCAGCATGGGCCGCGGCACCACCCGAATGCGGGTAAAAGGAGTTTGCGTATCATCGCCGGCGGTTACGCGCAGGTCATAAAACGGCCCCTCCGGTTGAACTACTTTGGCAAATAAAGAATGTCCGCTGACGGTACCGGGCTGCAGTGTCATCAGATAGTGCCGACGGGGTCGGTGGTCCGACCGCGTGGTCAGCCAGACGTGCATGGCCGGATAAAAGCCCCGGCTCACCGTGGCCTGCACCGTCAACGGTTTACCCTGCGGCCAGATTGCCGGCGGCCGGCCGTTGGCCCAATGGAGTTTGACCAGGGTATGCAGCGGCCAGGGATGATTGCCGAAAGGGTCGGTCCAGCGCTGCCAGGCAATGACGGCTCCGGTCGGGTGGGTAAAACCCAGCAGCAAAGCCAGCAGTACCATCCCTACCGCTGCCAGCAGCGCCTGCGCGGTCGGTTTGTGTCGCACCACGGCGGAAAAATCCACCTGTTTACAAAGCTCTTCGGCCTGCTCAACACTCAACGCCGCCAAAGCATTGCGCTGGGCCGCGTGGGCTTCAATAAAGGCCACCGCGGTGCGCAATTCGTCGTTATAAATTGGATGGACGCTTTCAATGCGCCCGGCCAGAAAGTGATTGGTCAACGGAGCCTGCAACGGAACCACCAGAAATCGCCAGATCACGGCAATCGCTTCCAGTCCCAGGACCGCCAGCAACACCACACGCACCACGGCCGGCAAATGCAACAAATAATCCGCCAGCACCACAGCCAGCACCGTGGCGACCAGGGCCGCCACCAGGATGGCGGCCCCATGCAACATCAGCAACCGGCGCAGACGCCCGCGCAAGGCAGAAAGACGCTGAGGGAGCATCGAAGGTCGTTCAAGCACATCCATAGTTAAATTCTCCCGGCATGTCAGCGTCCCGGCGACCAGCGGTTATATGAGACCGGCACGCTTGCGTAAAATCCATTCGGCCGTCAACAGCACCACAATCAGCAACAGGGCAATGGGCTTGTTCCATATCTGCTGCGATTGCCGAAAGACCGTTTCCAGACTGCGGTCCGGAACCAATCCGGCCAACCTGGTCACATGGACCGGTGTAAGCACCTGACCACCGGTTTTCAGCACCAGCCGCCGGAGAGCCGCCGGATCCGCCGACAGATTCAAAAATTCCCGGTCCGGTTGCTGCGCCACCAGGACCAGCGGTTGTACGTTTGCGGGCAGTTCGCCGGGGGCAGCGGATATGCGTATGGTACCGGTGCTCTGCGGCGTGAGGGCGCCTTCAAACACATTTCCTTTCCCTTGGACGCGTGAAAGAATAAGCGGTTCCATGGATTCGCCGGTGGTCGCCTGCAGTCTGACCTGCTGAGGCATTTGCGCCAGCAGCAGCGAATCGTTCACCCGCAGCCGAACCTGCACGCTGGCCCCTACATCCACGTGAGTAGCGGCTGTGGTAAGCTCAAGCGGTTGGCGGAGGCCAAAGGCCCGTGACCTGGCCAGCATGCGCACCATTTCCAGCCAGTAGCTCTTGTATTCGGGTGCGCCATGGTAGTAACGCCACCGCCAGGTATCACAAATGGCCGAAAACATCGTGCGTCCAGCCCCGTATCTGCCCGTTACCAGCAGCGGTGCCGGGCGACCATTGATCAAACGTGAAGGTAAATCCGCCAGTACCACTGCACTGGGCTGCAACCCGAGCACCGGCATGTACCAGTAAAGCGGGGGCAGATGCTCGGCCTGCCAGAGATTTTTTTTTGCACTGGGGAAAAAATCAAACAGCGGACTTTGCCGCCCGGCCTCGGTCAAGTGCAGTTCAAACGGAGCGTTCGGCGGCGCGGCTAATGCGGAGTTGCCGGGCTGGTCTGCAATAATCGGTAAAATCGCGGCCAGTGGCGTATTGCGGTAGGCATCCGGTGAGTACCGGGGACCGGCGATCATTCCAAAGCCGCCGCCGTACTGGCCGACAAACTTGACGATCATTTTCTGCTGGGCTGCCGAAAAATAATCTGGATCAACATCTCCAAGCACCAGCACATCGTACATGTTCATCTGTTTTTGCGTTTCGGGGAAATGATTGATAGGCATCGACCCCTGCTGGGCAAAATTGTTATCTGCGGAAAGCAGCAGACAACTTACGAGCAGGGTTTTTTCACGCGCCAGGTCATTTTTAAGGTAACGATATTCCCACCGTGGATATCCATCCACAAAAAGCACGCGAATTCGGGTTTTGACGACATGGGTGAGAATTCCGGTGGCGGTGTTGGCCCGCGTGGTCATTTCACCGGCAATCGGATCCACCCGCAACATGAGGTGATATTGGCCCGGTTGTCGCGGATGAAAAATCATGCGAATGGCGACCCGCGACTCGCCGGGCCGGATGGTAAAGGTTTTTTCGGCGACCTGCCGCCCCTGTCCGCCTGTGGAGGTTTGCCGGTATAAGTGTACCTTTGCCCGTACCGTACGCTGTGCCCCCATGACGTGCAACTCTGCATCCACAGGCACGGGATCCTGTACGAAGGCGTGGCGTGGTGCCCGCGCCTGCCGCAGGGCCACATCAAATGGGGTATGCTCCTGTCCCACCCGAATGGCAAAAACCGGCGTGGCGCTGGCTTGGGCCAGCCGCCGTGCCGGCTGCATGGAACTGCCGGGCGTAGACCGCCCGCTGGTCACCAGGATCACCGCGCTGACGGGCCGGCCCTGCAGCCGCCGCAAAATACCGGCCGCCACCCGTGGCACATCAGTGTTGGTTGCCGCAGGCTTTTGTTTGGCCAGTCTGGCCAGGAGCAATCGAAGCTGAAGTGGATTGTCCGCCTCACCGAAAAGTTTTGCCCGGCTTCCACCGGTAAAGAGCATAATTTTTTGTCTGCGGGCCAAATCGGTAAGCCAATTATGCTTCGGCTGTGCGAGCGCGTGCAAGGCGGTGGCAAAGCGGGTTGGTCGTCGGCCCGGCGAGCCGGGGGTTTGCTGGCTGCCCGCCTTTTGCTGTTCGTTGATCTGCCGGATATAGGCCTGCATCGCCGGATTGATATATTCATCGCGCAGAGTCATGGCCAGGGATGTATCCACCCATATCGCCACCACCGCCGGCGTCCGCACGGTATTTTCGCTGACCAGCATGGGCCGGCAAAACAGCAGCGCCACCAGCAGCAGCACCAGTCCGCGCAACATTCCCATCCATATCCGGGCCCGGCGCGATGCCGACTGGGCGCGATAGGTCCACCAGCCCAGCACCGCCACCGCCAGCATCACCAGCACCATCCACCATGGATGACGAATGCCCAAAGACAGGTGCATGGTGGCATGCGTTCCCGCAGGCGGAGCATGGATACCAAAAATAAAGTAAAAAATATGTTCAATCATACCGTCGCTCCGGTGCGTGTCCCCGCCGCGCCAGCCGGCCGCGATTCAGCGGCCCGCTGATATCGGGAAAAGGCGCGGGCCAGCAAAGCCTCCGCAATCAGCGCCAGCAGCGCCGCCAGCAACAGGTTATGCCCGGCATTGCCGGCCTGGCTGATGCCGGCTTTTGACCGCCGCGCCAGGGTTGCTGGATTTTCAATGATATCCTGCGGCTTAAGACCCAAAATAGCCGCCACCCGCACGGGCGAAAGATGCCGGATGTTGGCATCTGCAGGGTCTACATTTGCCGCAACAATGGGCAATTCACTGCTGACCGGACCATACAGCCCCGCGTAGCGCAGGGGGCCGCCTGCCAATCGCTGGCGTCCGCCCAGCGTAAGAATATGCGGGTTCAATGTGGTTTTATTCGGGCCATACCATACTCCGGTATACGCCGGTTTCACCGCCAGATTGAATGTGCGCCCCACCAGCAGGTTGCGGGACATATCTTGCCGCGGCAACGTATGAAACAACAATTCGTAAATGAAAGGCAGCCAGGATGGCTCGGCGGGAAAATCGGTCCAGCGCGTATTGGCCGTGGTGGCCCACAACACCACCGCACCCTGTCCCTTTCGCCGCACGACCACAGCCGGTCGGCCGGAAGTGAATTGCAGCAGCACCCTTGCCCCCACACCTTTCAGCGGCGCCAGCGAGACATATCGCCGGGTCCGCACCGAAGCCAATCCCACATGCAAACCGCTGTGCTGGGCCGCCAAAAAAGGAGCTGTGATGGCATTAAGATTTTGCGTTAAGTCAAAATTGACCACGCCGGGGTGGCCGTGCGCCACGGATCCGCGCCGCGGACCCATCACTTGACCAAGACCGGCCGGCAGCAAACCCGCCGGTGAGCCCCCAAGTGCTGCATTCCAATGCTGCGCGTCTGTGCGCGGGCCTGGAAATATGATCAGCAAGCCACCTGCGCCAACCCAGGCCGCAAGCCTCCGGGCTGTGGACTTGCGCGGTGCCGCGGTATCGCTGAGCACCACCACGCGGTACCGGCGCAGCGCCGTGGTGGAAAGCTCGAGCTGTCCGATTACCTCTGGCGCAAAAAAACTATCCGCGCCGCTGGGGGCCAGGGCCGCAGCCAGCCACGTGGTGGCCCCCAGTTTTTCCAGTGAAGGTTCCGCCGGGGAACCGTCCACCAGCAGAACGGGCACATGATGAATGGCATTGACGATCAAGTGCCGGGTGTTATCCACAGGCAACATATCCGCCGGTATCCGCGCGGTAATCAGGTGGGTGCCCGGCACGGAAATCCGGCTGGTGAGGGTAAAAGTGAAACGGCGTCGCCGGCCCGAACCCAGATGCGGCACCACTTCTTTTCCGGCACGTACATTGTCCAGATAGAATTGCACCGGAATCTGGGCCTGCGCCTGTGGCCCGCTGTTGTACAGTGTGCATTCAACGTCTATGGGTTTGTCCACCAGCGTTACAGGGCGCGTGGTTGTTAAGGACACAATAGCTGTATTGGACTGCCCCGGCCGGCCCACATCCGCCACACGCACATGCACTCCGGCCGATCGGAGCTGGCGCACCAGATCGGCGAGTTGATGGTTTATTTCCGGCGGCGCGCCCGGTGCGGATTGATAGAAATCGGCTGCGGCGCAATCGGTCAGCAGCACCACCCGGCTGGAGGTCGTCCGGTGGGACATCGATTTCAGGGCTTGCAGTGCCTGTTGCAGACCTCCGACAAGGTCGACAGCGGCATCTGATAATTTTCGTCCCCGTACCAGTCGAATTAACAACGACTGGTCCAACGTCGGCTTGGAAACCAGGGGGCGGCCCAGCACCGAGGCCGGCACAATTGCCACCCGGTTACCGCCCGATAAACCTTTCAGCCAGGTTAGCAAGGCCCGCCGCGAGCGATGAAAATTGGACCCGCCCTGCCGCGGCTGAAAGCCCATTGGATAAGCATCGTCCCACACCACCACAGTGCTGCGGCCGGATGCCCCCAGAACATGGGCCAAAAGCGAACTGTTAAAGGTAAATTGGGCGATCGCCGCCGCCAGCAGCAACAGAGCCAGACAACGCAGCAGCAGTAGCAGCCAACGCTGAAATTTCAGCCGGCGGGCATTGCGCCGCATGGCCGCCAGCAAAAACTCCATCGCCGCCCAGCGATGAATGCGGAATTTCCGCCGGTTTAACAGGTGTATCACAATCGGCACGGATGTGGCCGCGGCACCCGCGGCAAAGATCCACGGCGTGACAAATGGTAAAAATGCCAGAGTTAATTGCATTGCCATAATTTCCTCATGCCGCAAGCCCGCATGCCCTGTCGCCAACTGCTGCTCCCTCCAGCCGCGGCCACCACACATTGCCCAACACGCCCCGCTTTCCATTTTAGCTTCGCCGCCGTTGCCCTTCGGCCCGGCCGCCTATTTCATGCGTGCCGCCCGCGTGGCTAAAAAGCCCGGCAGCGATACATCCAGCGGAACACTGGTATCCACCTGTACAAAATCCACGCGCAGCTTGTGGCACGCCTCGCGGATCATCGCCGTGTGTTTCGTAAACTCCTCCAGATACGCCTGCCGCAATGCCTGCGGCTCCACCACCAGCTCTGCGGGCACTTCCATGCCCCGGAACATCGTCGTGGTTTCAAAGGGAAACGTGATTTCATCGTGATCCAGCACCTGGAGTACAATTAAATCGTGCCGCCGGTAGGACAAATGCCGCAGGCCCCGGATAATGCCCGTTGTATCGTCAAACAAATCGCTGATTAAAATAATCAGGCTGCGATGGCGCAGTTCCTCGGCCACAGCATCCAGCACGCGGCCGGTATCCGTTTTCACGTCGCGTGTAGTTGCCGTAAGTTCGTCAATAATCGTGCGCCACTGCCGCGGTCGGTTGGACGGACGAATCAACCGCCGAATCCGCTGGTCAAAAACCGCCAGCCCCGCGGAGTCCTGCTGGTGCAGGGCCACGTAGGCCAGGCTCGCGGCAATGCTCACGGCGTGGTCAAATTTTCGCCAGTTCGGATTCAGTGTGCCGGCGTAGGACATCGATTCGGAAGCATCTACCACCAGCATGACCTGCAGGTTGGTTTCTTCTTCATATTGCTTGATGTAATGCCGATCGGTGCGCCCGAACACCTTCCAGTCAATAAACTTGATATCATCGCCGCTTACGTATGGCCGATGCTGGGCAAATTCAATGGAGAATCCCTTGTATGGGGACCGGTGCATACCGGTAATAAACCCTTCCACAATCAGGCGGGCACGCAGATCCAATGCTTGAATCTTGGCCAGGGCCCGTGGATCCAGATATTTGCGATAATCCGTTGCTTCGCCGGCACGGGCGGATTGATCTGTCTGCACTGTATCGGGCACGCCATCTCACTTTTTAGAAACCTGGGACAGTTTTCAACCGTCGAAAATCCGCCTTGACGGCGCTCAGGAAGCCTGCGCAAAAACCTTCGGCAATCCCGCAGCCGTCTGCTCTGCCGCCGCATCCCGCGGAGTCTGTTCAATGAGCATCCGGATGATGTCGTCCGGCTTGATGCCTTCCGCCTCGGCATTGAAGTTGGTTAAAACCCGGTGACGCAGTGTCGGATAGGCCACGCTGCGAATATCCTCGGTGCTGACATGGTACCGCCCCTGCAACAGTGCCCGCGCTTTGCCCGCCAAAATCAGATATTGCGACGCCCGCGGACCGGCACCCCAGGCCACATAATCTTTGATGAACTTGGGAACGTCCGGCTGACTCACGCGGGTCTGCCGCGTCAACCGCAGGGCGTAGCGAATAACATGATCCGCCACCGGCACTTTGCGCACCAGTTCCTGGAGCCTTAGAACCTCCGCCGCATCCAGCACCTGCTGAATCTGCACATTGCGCGTGGCCGTGGTCAGCCGGACAATGTCAAATTCTTCCTGCTCGGTGGGATAATTTACCAGGACATTGAACATGAAGCGATCCAACTGGGCTTCCGGCAAGGGATAAGTTCCTTCCTGTTCAATGGGGTTTTGCGTCGCCATCACAAAAAATGGCTCCGGCAGCCGCCGCTGCACGCCGCCGGCGGTTACCTGATGTTCCTGCATGGCCTCCAGCAGAGCAGCCTGGGTTTTAGGCGGAGTGCGGTTGATTTCGTCCGCGAGCAGGGCGTTGGCAAAAATCGGGCCTTTTACGTACCTCAGCCCGCGCTGGCCTGTGGCTTTGTCCTCTTCAATGACTTCCGTGCCAGTGATGTCGGACGGCATCAGATCTGGTGTAAACTGGATGCGTGTGAATGTCAGGTTTAACGCCCGCGACAAGGTAGACACCAGCAGGGTTTTCGCCAGCCCCGGCACGCCGACCAGCAGGCAGTGCCCCCGGCAAAACAGCACGATCAACAGTTCCTCCATCACCTGTGACTGTCCCACAATCACTTTGCCCAGTTCCTGCTTCAGGCCGGCATAGCTGGATTGAAGCTTTTTAACCGTTGCCAGTTCTTCGGGGGTAATTTGAGGCATCGCCTCGCTGACAGTATCACTCACGATGGGGTACTCCTGCAAACAGGCCAATCGATCGGGCGAAACATATCGTCCGACAGGGGATTACGCATTATACACTTGCGTCTGTTGGTGCAACGGCTATTTTCGGATCGCTGTTGCCTGGGCTTCTTTCGGTGCCGGCTGGATGATCACGGCTGATCAACTGCCAGGTGTGGTCCGTACAGGTCGATCGTGCCCATGTCCACCGGATTTTTTGTATCCATCTGTAACATTCAAAGTTCCGGCCGACGAAATTCGCCTCTGCCGCAGGCCAACCACCCGGGCCATGCGGTTTTGAGTCGTCCCAGCCTCCCTGGCCGGTCATTTAGACGCACCAACCACGTCGGCGGTTCCCAGCGCGCAAGTCTTACCGTGGCAATCTTGTCCATTGGCTTCAAAAGAGGCTGCAACGCCGACTTTTGCCTCCTGTACGCCACAGGCCCGGGCTTAACGGGCATGGAACCTTGTTCCGGTGGTTAGGAACCGGGCAAAAATAACTTCGCACTTTCCGGCTGGCCCTTTTGGCCTCCAGCTTCGTTGTTCGCTCGTTCCAGACCCACTGCCTGGGTATGCGCCTCGCTCACGCCTCGCTGGCGGCCAAAATTTCTGCGCCGTAAAACACGAATTTATTTTTGCGCGGTTCCTTATACTGGCGG
>JAJZNX010000020.1 GCA_021852275.1 Planctomycetota bacterium
GATCGTTGCAAATCCGCTATTTTGCCGGTCAGCAGGTCGATCGCCTCCAGACACCACAAACGCACATCCAGAGCAACCTGGTCATTACGCGATCGCCCGGTGTGCAGTTTTTTGCCGGCCTCGCCGATTTGCGCGATTAAGGCCGCTTCTATGGCCATGTGAATATCTTCCTGGCGGATATCGAAATGAAAAGTTGCCGCCTCGATATCGGCCAGAATTTTGTTCAAGCCGCCCTTAATTTGCTCCAGTTCAGCCTGGGAAATCAGCTTCATCTTCGCGAGCATGGTGGCATGGGCAATCGAGCCGGCGACATCATGCCGGGCCAACCGTTGATCGAATGAAAGAGACTCCACGAATTGTTCGGCTAGGGTATCACGAGCTGCGCCGATGCGGGCCTGCCAGGACTTGCCCAGCGGCAAGCTGTGTGGGGGCGAGTTGGGGGTAGGTTCTGGCCCGTCGGCGGCGGACCGGGAAGATTTGCGTTTGGCCATTATCACACCCGCATTGCGTTAGTTACACCGCTGGACCAAGAGTTTTTTCCGAATCGCCATGGTGGCCGACAGCCATCGGCAGCGTGATCCGAAAAGTAGTGCCGCCACCCAGGGTGGATGTCGCGTGAATGGTGCCGCGGTGTTCATCAATAATTTTTTTAGTTACGGCCAGACCCAGCCCGGTTCCCTTTTGACCTTTGGTGGAATAAAACGGCTGAAAAATGCGTTCCAGGGCGTCGGGAGCGATGCCGGTGCCGTTGTCCTGGACTTCAATAACCGCCTGCTGATTGAGGGCATCAAAATCACTGGTAATGGTGACCACCCCGCGCTCGGGTTCCACCGCATCCATGGCGTTGGTAATCAGGTTCAGGACCGCCTGATGCAGGCCATCGGCATCGGCGGGCACGGGCGGCTGGTCTTTGTTGATTTCCGTGAGCAGGGTAATTTTGCGGTCTTCCGCCTGGGCCGCCACCAGATCCAGACATTCATGGAGTACGTACGGCAGGTTGGTCAGTTCATAGTTGGGAGTTCTGGGCTTGCTGTAGGCCAGCATGTTCATGGTCAGGGCCTGTACCTTATCCAGGTTGCGGTGCAAGATGGACCAGCCGGTGCGGATATGGTCCATATCCTGCTGTTTCAACCCCAGTTCCACCACGTCGGCGGCTCCGCGCATTCCCTGGAGAATGTTTTTGATGGAATGGGAAAGCGAGGCCACGGTTTGACCGGTGGCGGCCAGACGTTCCTGCCGGACGCTTTCCTGGTAGAGCCGGGCGATTTCGATGGCCAGGCCCGTTTGAAGCCCGATGGCGGTGAGCAGGCGCAATTGATCCGGGGTGTAGGAATAGTTGGCCACGCTGGAATCCAGGTGGATGACGCCAAGATTTTTTTCCCGCCCCTTGATGGGCACGCAGATCGCGCTGCGAATGGTGAGATTGTGAACCGACTTACCGCGCAAAAAACGCTGGTCGGTCATGGCATTGCTGGAAAGCACGCCTTCGTTTTTGGCCAGCACATGGCGGATGATGGTTTGGCTGACGGCGATTTTCCCCACCTGTTCCTCATTGCGATAACGTACCACCACCGGCGTGACCTGCCCGGAGGCACTGTCAATAAGGCCGATGAAGCCACGGTCCGCGCGGAGTTGTTCAAATACCAGATCCATCACCTTGTTGAGCAGTTGCACCTGGTCAAAGACGCTGGAGATGGCAGCGGATATTTGCAGCAACACCCGGAAATGGGCCATGGCCACCTGCGAAGGTTCCGGAGCTGCCAGAACCACCGAATCGTCACTGCTGGGAATGGTTGAAATAATGGCCGAATCGCCAGGCTCGCCGCCACCCGGACTGTCCACGGCTTCACTTTCGGAAAGGCTTACATTCTGGCTGGGCGCTCCGAAGACCAGCAGCGTGCTTCCCAGTCGGATCTGATCACCCACCTTGAGTTTGGAAGATTTCGTGATCTTCACGCCGTTAATAAATACGCCGTTGGCACCGCCCTCATCGGCCAAGAGCCAGAAGGGCGCATTCCATTCCAATCGCGCATGGCGACGGGATACCGTCAGGTCGGACAGCGGCACCTGTTCGCTGGCCCGGCCCAGCAGCACTGCGTCGACAGTATCCAGATCAAATTGACGGCCCTTGTCCGGGCCTTGTAATACGTATAGAAAAAGCGCTGGCACAATACCTCTAAATTTACCAAGCGGACAAACCATACCCGGTGGCGGATCCAGCGGCGGTACATCGCAGGCCGCCGCATTTTTCCGGGCAGCATGGGTACGACCCCGGTTGCAATGCGCCGTCAGGCTGTAGTTGGCCAGGGGTTTTCAGCTTTCGTGCAGCCCGATTCGGCCAAACCTCCGGCATACCAGCCATGGGCTCACAGCTTACACCCCGGAATCAAACGGAGATATTGTAATAGAGTTGCGGCAATTGCGATAGCGACCATTTTTTTCGCATGGCCATGGCCCATGGGCTGGAGTTATGGCTGGTGCGGGTTGCGGTGTTGGGATGATGGCCGGCGGTTGGCTGCGGCAAGAGGCTCGCAACCGCCGTCAAT
>JAJZNX010000053.1 GCA_021852275.1 Planctomycetota bacterium
CGCGTTGTCGAGAGATGATCCGGCGGGGAGATTTCGGCGGGCCGGTGATCCTGCGTTTTGCCGACGTGCGCGAGGTGCGGCCCAAACTTGCCATGCACCGGCGTGGCATGAATGGCGGGCCGGTCATTGACATGGCCTGCCATTATTTCGATTTGATGCGGTTTCTCACCGGCGGCGAACCCCGACGTGTCTTTGCCCGCGGCCACGTGTATGGCCGCGGCAAGCCACGCCTCAAAGAAGTCGATGATTTTGCCCGCGACGCCGCGGTGATCACCGTCGAATACGAAGGCGGCCACATTCTCGATCTGGTCGTCAACTGGGGCATGCCCGAAGGATTCCCTTCCTACACGGAAGAAATCCTGATGGGGCCGGCGCTCCTGGCTCGCCCCAGCGCGGGACGGCTGTGCTTACAGTACGGCGACCACGAAGAATTCTGGAATGTGGAAACGATGAAGTTTCCGCCGCAACAACGCATCGCGGATCTGATCGCCGCCATCCGGGAAGACCATGCTCCGGAAATCACCGGCGAGGACGCCTTGATCGCACTGCGAGTGAGCCTGGCCGCCCTCCACTCCATGGAGACCGGCCAGGTGGTGGAATGCACCGATGACAGGAGAACAAAATGACGGCCAATATCCGAGTAACCGTATGGAATGAATTTCAGCATGAGAAAACCAATGCCACGGTGCGTGCCATTTATCCCGAGGGTATGCACACAGCTATCGCCAATGCACTGCGGGGATTCGGCGATATGGATGTCCGCACCGCCACGCTCGATGAGCCGGAGCACGGCTTGACCGACGAGATTCTGAAAACTACCGACGTGCTCATCTGGTGGGGCCACAAGGCTCACGATCTGGTCCGCGACGAGGTGGTGGCCCGGGTGAAGAAGCATGCATTGGCCGGCATGGGCCTGATTGTGCTGCATTCCGGTCATGCGTCCAAAATTTTCAAGGCGTTGATGGGCACCGGTTGCTCGCTGAAATGGCGCGAATCCAATGACCGCGAGATTCTATGGGTTACCTCCCCCGGCCACCCCATTCTCCAGGGCATTGACGATCACGTCATCATTCCCGTTGAGGAAATGTATGGCGAACACTTTGACGTTCCGGAACCGGATGAAACCATTCTGATCAGTTCCTTTTCCGGCGGTGAAGTGTTTCGTAGCGCCCTGACCTATCGTCGCGGCGCCGGCCGAATCTTCTATTTTCGTCCTGGACATGAAAGCTATCCGACGTATCATCATAAGGAGGTTCAACGGATTATCGCCAATGGCGTCCGTTGGGCCGCACCGGTAAGCAACAGCGCGGCGCAGACCTATGGCAATCGCGGGCCGCTGCCATGATTGGTCGTGATTGCCTGCGGGAGTCCATTTGAAAACCAACCCCCAAATCGTCTGTCCCTGGGTCACAGCCAAGATTTTTCCGAATTTTGGGGATCCTCTTCCGCGGGTGCGGGCGTTTTTCGATCACTACGCCGAATGGTTTCGCCACACGGAAACGGTGGTGCTGAATTTCTGCGCCGGCAACGGCGACCATATCCTGAATTACCGCGGTCGCGACGCCTGGGATGATTCCTTCGATTGGGCCAGATACAACGTCTATGTCAGCGATGATGAGGCCCGGGCCCGGCACAACCTCAACTGGCTGCACCGCATCCGGGACGGCGGCGAACAGTGCAGCCCTTTTAACGCCGGCCCCTCTTTCATCCTCAGCGAGCAGGTGCTGACCTACCGCACGCTCGATCGCTTCTACCGCTGCTTCCGCGAAGAGGCCGCTCGACGCAAATTGAATTTCCGATTGCTGGAGTACCTCGAACCAGGCCCCGAATTTTGCCGTTCTCGATGGAAGACCGAGTACCACCCCGAAGGTGTCTGTGGCCGTGCCGAGGAAGCCGGCAGCCAGTGCGTGATCGACGTTTGCTCTACCCTGCGGGCGGATGGGCGGCCATACGCGGCTTTTCCCAACGGGTTAGCCGCCGGAGTGAACACGGGTGATTTCGTGATCGCTCAGACGTCCGCATTTGTAAATGATTTTGGTCTCGACGGCATCTTTCTTGGAAACCAGTTTGGACTAACCGGCTTCTGGCATCCCGATAACGCGCCGGCGCCCACAGCGGAGCGGCGCGCCGGCATTCGCCGCTTCTTTCATGAACTTCGCCGCGCAATGGGCGGGCATCTGATTTACTGGATGGACACCTATTGGCCCGCCGATGTCGAGATGGAACGCTGGGCAATGTGCCAGGACAACTATGCCCAACTCGACGCGGTGATGGTGAGCACGTTTTCGGTGTTGACCCGCCGCGAGCAGGTAATTCCCAATGTGGAAAGCCGTTTGCGCATCGCCGCCCGGCACGGCGGCAAGCCCTTGACGCTGTTTTCATTGGATTTCGTCGATCCCTGGTATTGGTACCGCGTGTACCTGGACCACCGGCATAATTTCCTCATGCAACACGACGAGTATCGCCAATGCGGGGCGCGCTGCCAGGGCACAAGTTTCTTTGCCAACGACACTTTCGGTCAATGGGTTATGCCGGAACCGCTCAATGAAACCATAAGTGTGCTGCGCCACGTCCATGGATGGAGCGACTCGCCACCCGGTCCGCCAGGGGCCTGACGCCAATCCTCCGAATCTGGACAACGGCAAGAGACCAGGTATTTGCGCGTAAGACGGCCAGACCGAGCCGTAAAGTAAATTTGTAGCCGTTCACGACCGTACCGATTAGCCCGGATTATTCACGGGTGTGGCGCGAATGGCGCTGGGCACTGACGTGCGGCGTTTTGTGTATGTAATACGTGCTATTTGGCGCATCGTGTGCAGAAAGCCCCCTTACCCCAGACGGTTTTAAGGTTGCCGTCCGCTTCAGGCCGTCGAAAGGAATTGCAAAGACCGACGGGCTATTGGGGCGCAGGCCCACTACGGCGGGCAGTGCATACTTCGTGGTAGGTGCGGCATGGGGGTGGATAACGACGTTGAAACACGAAGTGACGCGAAGGGACGGGAGACGCGGAGGGACGGGGGAACCGCAGATGGCCCAGATGGGCGCAGATGGGCGCAGAGGGACGGACCTCATGGCGGACTTCTTTCCGCAAGGGTAATTCTGACCCGTTCCGGTCGCCGTAACGTATTATATGCTGAAGTGAACGCGATTCCGGAGGGGCGGTGGGTCAAAATTGTACGCCTTCACGAAAAGTGCGGAAGAACCTTCAAAACCAGCCACCAAAGGGCGCAATTCAGAGGCTCAAAACCAGCCAGTGATTGATCTCTTTATAACGTCCAATAACCTTTCCTGTCAATAACAATTTGGGGGGCGATTTTTGCAAGTTGTTCGCCATGAACCCAGTGCCGTGCCGCGTGGTTGGCAATGTGCAGCACCGGCGTGCCGGCGGTTTCGTCGTCTGCAAGGTGGTTGCCGCGTGGTTTTTCCATGGGGGAAGAGAGTTGTCCCGATGCGTCGGGACCTCGCCGGCGGCAGAGGCGCACACTTTGGCCGTCTTCTTTATTTTCCATTGTTTTATCTTCATGAAGCGGTCTCCGATAAGGTATCCTGGCTTTTCTGTTCCGGCGGCGTGTGCCGCGATGCCTGGTCCTGGGTCGGCAGGTCGGCGACGCCCTGTGCTTCCTGCGGCCGCAGCGGGGAGGCAGGATGCTTTTGCAGACGGTAGCTGCGGCCGGTGATGCTGATGATCTGCGCGTGTTGCAGGAAGCGATCCAGAACGGCCGTGGCGGCGGGGGCATCGCCCATAAGCTTCGCCCAGTCCTCCAGCGGGCGGTTGCTGGTCATCATGGTGGAGCGGTTCTCGTGCCGGCGAAGGATGATCTCCAGCAGGTATTCTCCGCTTCTTCGGGGCAGTTGTTTCATGCCCATATCATCAATAATCAACAGGTCGGGCTTGAGATACCGTCCCAAGGTCTTATCCTGCCGTTCCGGAGGCTGCTCTTCCAGAAAATCCCTGGCCAGATCGAATATGGACCGGTACAGCACCAGGAATCCGCACCGGATGACCTGCCGGCCGATCGCCTGGGCCAGAAAGCTTTTGCCCACCCCCGGCGGGCCGAGGAATAACACATCCGCTTTCTGGCGGATAAACTGCCCGGTGGACAGATCATAAATCTGCCGCCGGGCAATGGTGGTATTGAACGCAAAGTCGAATTCATCGAGGCTCTTGCTTTCCCGGAACATCGCCGCCCGGGTACGACGCTGCACCTGGCGGCTGATGCGAACGGCGATTTCATCGCGCAGCACCAGTTCCAGGAATTCGCCGTGATCCAGACGGTTGCCCGCCGCTTCCGCCAGACGCACCTCCAGCGCGGATAACAACCCCGAGAGGTGCAGTTCCCGCAGGGCTTGGGCCAGTGATGGTCGTATCATAATAAAGGCTCCTTTTCCAGAGTTGATTCCTGTCGGGCCAGTTTTCCCCGCAGCACTTGCCCGTAGTATTCCAAGGGACGGATGATGGGATGTTCTTGAATAAACTCGAAGCTGATCTGGCGTTCCACAGTCCGCCCCTGGCGCCGCAGGGCGATCAACCGCCGCAAGTTGCGCAGACGGTAGGCTCCGTGCTCCAGTGCCACCTGGCAGGCCGCGTCAACCTCCACGGGGGCCCAGCGATGGGAAAGACTCAGCAATCCCAGCAAGACCCGCACGCCCGCGATACTCCGCTCCCGCAACATCTTCTGCCCCCACGCCCAAGCCTGCGGGCCGATCAGGCGGGTCTGTTCCAGCAGCCATTCCTGGCCGCGTTCCACCCGGCTGATTTTCTCGGGTGCGATATGTCCAACCTGGGTGGAGAACTGACCCGGCGATAATTGGGCATGAACCGCAATGGACTTCATCCGTACATCAAAAATACGCACCATCCGACCATTCCACCGGACTCAAACGCTTGGCCCTGCGCCAGCCTCCACGCAAAGTGCGGGAGAACCGGTTTGGAGCGCCCGTGGACAAGTTCCCAGTTGTGGCGGTTTCGTCTTCCGCGCAAGGCACGGAAGAAGGCTATGCCAATAAGCCCCGGCAGAAGGAGAAAAACAAGTTGGACCGTGCGGGTATCGCCGTTTTCCATCGTCGAGGATTACCGCTGCAAAAAACCCCGTCAACGAAGGTGCAATGCTACGGTATGAATGCCCCGGCGTTCAGATACGTATGGTGCCGGGCGGGATTCAAACGGGGGCGAGTATGGCCCCGTCTCGGTCGAACCTTGGGTGAAAAAGGGAATAATTTTTCCGCCGCTTGCATTCGGTAGGTGTTAGGGTATACTGGTATGAGTGATGACATTAAAGTTGTTAATGTTGTCGGGTCGCATCCGTCATCACCGCGGCCCGGCAGAGATATTTCAGGAGTATCCCTATGCGTATTTCCCGTTGGTTGTCCAATCGTCTTTCCGCCCTGATCGCCTCGGCGGTACTGCTGGGCTATTCAAGCCTTTCCGAGGCTTCCACCTTCAGCGGCAGTGGCGGAGCGCCGCTGCCGTGGGAGACGCCGCTGGCCCGAGTACTGGCGAGCTTCACCGGCCCGGTGGCCAAGGCCCTGTGCATTCTTTCCATTGTGCTGCTGGGTTTTGGCTTTGCCTTCTCGGAAGGCGCGGGAATGAGAAAGATTCTCGGCGTACTGTTGGGCGTGTCCATTGCCGTTACGGCGACCAGCTTTGGCGTGAGCTTCTTTGGCTTTGATGGCGGAGCGGGCTTCTGATGAGGAGTTCTGCTGACAAACTCGAAGGACTTGAAGTGCCGCTGCATCTATCCCTGACCCAGCCGGTTCTGCTGGGCGGTGTGCCCAGAACCTTTGGCATTCTCAACGGCACCACCGCCCTGGTGCTGGGGCTGGGCCTCCATGTCTGGTGGCTGGGATTCCCATTGGGCCTGGTATTGCATATCGCCGCTGTCGCGTTGACTCGGCTGGATCCGGACTGGTTTGAGATTTTCCGGGCGCACATTAAGCAGCCGGTATTTCTGGATGGGTAATAAGAACATTTTTCAGTTTGAAATGTTGAGTTCGCGAATTTGCGGCTGAATACCGAAAACTCAACACGCGTACCAAACGACTTGTAAGCAATTGGATAAAAACCATGTGGAATTTAAGCGAATATCAAAAGCATCCCCGACGTTTGAGTGATTATCTGCCATGGGCGGCCTTCATCGGACCGGGAGTGATTCTCAATAAGGATGGGAGCTTTCAGCGTACAATTCGCTTCCGCGGGCCGGACACGGGCAGCGCCACGCCCGGTGAACTTATGGCCATGCGCGCCCGCCTGAACAATGTGCTCAAGCGCCTGGGTTCCGGCTGGTGTATCCATGTCGAAGCCGCCCGCAAAAGCGCCCAATCGTACCCCACAAGCTCTTTTCCCAATTCCGCCGCTGCACTCATTGACCAGGAACGCCGGCAGACGTTTACCGGCGTGGGAAATCACTGCGAATCCAACTATTTTCTAACCTTGACCTTTCTGCCGCCGGAGGATCAGGTGCGATCCCTGACCCGTGTTCTTATTGAACGCCCCATAGATAAGGCCGGTATTTCCTACCGGGCCTCGTATGAGACATTTCTGGGCCAGATCACCCAGATCGTCAATTTGCTTTCCGGTTTTATGCCGGAGGCGACACCGTTGGATGATGACCAGACCCTGAGCTACCTCCATGACTGTGTATCCGAGCGTATTTTAAAAATTAAAAGGCCATGGCAATGGTTTTACCTCGATGAAATGCTCACCGATACAACCCTGAGCGGAGGCTTGAGTCCCAAACTGGGAAAGCATTTTATCAAGACGGTCTCTATACGAACCTATATTGGCCAAACCTTACCCTGTTTATTGGATGGTTTAAATGAACTGGCCTTGGAATACCGCTGGGTAGCGCGTTATCTGCCCATGGACAAGGTGCAGGCGACCTCACATCTGGGCAAATTGCGGCGGCAATGGTTTGCCAAACGCAAGGGGATGATCACACTCCTGAAAGAAGCGATCATGAAGCAGGAGAGTCGGCTGGAAGACTCAGATTCACTCAACAAGGCACAAGACGCCGATGCGGCCTTGCAGGAACTGGGGGGAGATTATGTATCGTTCGGCCATTTTACGCTGACCGTTACGGTCTGGGATGAAAACGAATCAGTCGCCATCGACAAGGCCCGGGCGGTACAACAGGTGGTGGACGGCAGCGGCATAATTTCCCAGATCGAAAGTTTTAATGCCGTACAAGCCTGGTTGGGAAGTTTGCCGGGCCATGGTTATGCCGATGTTCGCAGACCGCTGATATCGTCACTGAATGTTTGTGATCTCATGCCCGCCAGCAGCATCTGGTCCGGGCCGGAGGCGTGCCACCATCTTAATGGTCCGGCCCTGCTGCAAACCCGCACGGCGGGATCAACACCTTTTCGGCTTTCCATTTATCAGGGCGATGTGGGCCATACCTTGATTGTAGGCCCAACAGGGGCGGGTAAATCAACACTGCTGAACTTATTGGCCTGCCAGTTTTTGCGTTATGACAAGGCCCGGGTCTTTATCTTTGACAAGGGTCAGAGTGCACGGGCCATGACGTATGCCATGGGCGGGATGTTTTATCCCATGGGGGCCGACGGGCTGTCCAATCAACAAGCCAGTATGCAAGCCAAGAAACAGACCGGTACGCAGGCCAATGAACCAGCCAGTGGCCAAGTGGAGGAGCAAGTTGGAGAGCAAGTTGGAGAGCAAGGGGAGAGAGAGGAGCAAGGAGGGAGAGGAGAGCAAGTTTGTTTTCAGCCGCTGGCCCGGATTGATGAGGAGGGCGAATTAGCCTGGGCGCAGGATTGGCTCTTGGACTTGCTGGTGCGGGAAGGTATTACCGTTACACCCGGCCTCAAACGGGAATGTTGGTCGGCTCTCAATAATTTAAAAATGCTGCCGACACGGCAACGCACGATGACCACGCTGCGGAACCTGGTGCAGGAGACCACGATCCGCCAAGTATTGGAGAGTTTTACCCTCGCCGGCCCTTATGGCCGGTTGCTGGATGCCGATCAGGAAACGCTCTCCGGAGGCGATTGGCTGACCTTTGAGACCGAGCATTTAATGCACGCACCGCGTGTGCTTTTGCCGGTGCTGACCTATTTATTCCATAAACTCGAAGAGCGTTTCAATCAGGGGCATCCAACCCTGTTGATTTTGGATGAAGCCTGGATGTATCTGACTGATTCGACATTTGCCGCCCGGATACGCCAGTGGCTCAAGGTGCTGCGTAAAAAGAATGTCGCGGTAATCTTTGCCACGCAGTCGTTGGCGGATATTGCCGAGAGTTCCATCGCCCCGGCGATCATTGAAAGCTGCCTCACGAGAATCTTTCTACCCAACGCGGCGGCATTGGAAGATACGTCGCGCCGGGTGTATCAATCCTTTGGCCTTAACCCACGACAACTCCAGATACTGCAATCCGCGACGCCCAAACGGGATTACTACCTGCAGTGTCGGCAGGGATCACGGTTGTTTCAACTGGATTTACAACCCATTGCCAAGGCCTTCTGTGCGGCTGGGTCCCCGGAGGATCAGGCTCGGATCACACGGGTATTGGCCCAACATAGGCAGGATGGCTTTGTCACCGCGTATCTCAATGAATTGGGTATCCATAAGGAATATCTCCAGAGTTTGTCTCCGAAGAACAATACACAGCCGGTGCGGTAAGACAATTCCATCAACAAATTCCCAGGCTACGGAACCAGAAAGGAATGGTTATTATGAAAAACCAAAATGTAAAAACCGACCAACCACCCATTGGCCAACAATATAACCGCTGGCGTAAGGCGGTGATTGCCGCGGCGCTGGGAGTATCACTGACGGCCGCACCGGTCATGGCCTGCTTTTTTGGTGGGATCGTCTTTGATCCCAGCAACTTTGTCGAGCACATCCTGGCCGTGGCCGCATCGGTGCAGCAACTGGCCCGCATGGAGAGTCAGTTGCAGGCGCAGGAAAAGATGCTGGAAAATCTGGGCAGCAACCCCTGGCCCAATATGGCCCAATCCATGCAGGATACCTCCATTATTCTGCAAGCCGGGGGGCGTTTTGCCGGTGGCAATCCCGATACCCAGATGGCGAGTAATGAACCTCTGTCGTTTGGCGATGGAACCACAAACCCGAATAGCACAGCGATGGCGGAGTTACGCACCCAATGGAATCAGAGCAATCGGGCCGCGGTTATTCAGAACCGGCTTTTGGAAAACCAGATTATTGCCAATATGCCATCCAATTCACAGCAGATTGGTAGCATCGTGGCCGCCTCCAATAGCGCCCCCGGTTTGACGGCGGCCATTGAGGCCCACAATCAGTTGCTGGCGAATTTAAGCGTACAGATAAGCCGGATCATCGCCCTGAAAGTGGCTAACAATCGCCTTCGCTCAGAGCTTTCCGCGCAGGATCAGTCACGCCAGGCGTACCACGCCGCCGTGCGGCGATGGGTGATGCACGATTGGAATAATCCAACCCAGAGCCAGCCGATTGCGGATCCGTTTACGGATATTTATGGGAATTGATATTGGATGGATCCAATGACGGCAATCCATGAATGTTTTGCCACAATGAAATACGACGAAGGTAAAGATTCAGGAGACTATTGATGCAATCAGAACAACCGACAACCAAACAGAGAAAACCCATTCTAAGAAAACGCGCCTTGGCTCGACCGCTCTGGTATGCTGCCATTGCGGTAAGCACACTGATCACGTTGGCGGTGCCCACGACCTCATGGGGCTTTGGGATTGTCTTTGATCCGGCGATTTATGCCAAAAATATCCAGCAGGTTCAGCAGGATATTCAGATGCTTGAGATCATGCAGCAGCAACTTCAGCAGGAAGAAATGATGCTGGCGAGCATCAATATCGACATATTTCCGCAATTGAACGCCTCCATGAACCAGTTGCAGGCCATCCTCGAACAGCCGGCCTATCTGGCTGCCAATGTGCAGGCGGTCATCAGTGCCGACTATCCACTGAACTTTGCCAATTTATCGAATACCCAGATGCTGGTCCTGCAGCGGCAATGGCAGCAGAATCAGAGATCGGCTCTGGTGGAGAATCGGCAGATACAAAACCAGATTGTGGCCCAGATGCCCGCGACTTCCAGCCAGGTGGGCCAGTTGGTCGCCGCCTCCAATTCCGCATCAGGCGCTACCAGTGCCCTGCAAGCGGGCAATCAGATTGTCGCGACGCTGGCCGGCCAGCTTCAGCAGTTGGAGGCTCTGGAAGCCAGTAACCAGAGAACTTATGCGCAAAAGCAGGCCATTAACCAATCACAGAGAGCCTATGCCGACCAGCAGCGTGTGGCGGTGATGCGGGACTGGAACACCCCGGTAACCACCCAACCGATCCCGATGCCGTTTGGTCAGCAATAAAAAGATGTCCAGGTAAAGCGGTCAATGTCAAGCCGTTACATAAAGGAATCCCATGCCCACCATCAATCTGATTCTGAACCAATACCTGCAAACCATCAATAGCGCCTTTGGCTTGATCCAGGGCCATGTGGTCTGGCTGCTGAATTTTCTAATTATTATGAATATCGTTTTATCGGCAATGCTCTGGGCCTTGTCGGAAGACCAGGTCATGGTCAAATTGGCGCGAAAAATCGTTTACATTGGATTCTTTGTATGGCTGGTGCAGAATTGGCAGAGTCTGACCGATACCATCGCCCAATCGTTTATGTACCTGGGCTTTGAAGCGGGGGGAATAGGTTTTCCCCAGGTGTATCTGCTGAACCCCGGCAATATCGCCTATCGGGGCTTTACCGCCAGTTCCCCGATCATGACGGAAATCGGCAATTTGTGCGGGCCGATCGGCTTTTTTAAGAATTTTCCGCAGATTGCACTGCTGACCTTGGCGGTACTGGCCATTCTGGCCGCATTCTTTATTGTTGCCATACAGGCCGTGGTCACGATTCTATCATTCAAACTCGGCTCATTGGCGGCCTTTGTACTGATTCCCTTTGGAGTGCTTTCTAAGACCGCATTTATCGCCGAACGTCCGTTGGGCTGGGTGGTATCATCCGGCGTAAGACTCATGGTGTTAACCCTGGTGGCCGGAATCGGTGATCTGGCCTTTGGCCACCTGCAACTTAATCCCCAGTCTATTACGATCCGTTCGGCTCTGGACATTGCACTGGGAGCCATTGTGCTGATGGTGTTGGCGATTACAGCGACACGATTAGCTGGTGATCTGGTCTCCGGCGGACCGAGCCTGGGCGCGGCCAGCATGGTTGGTGCAGCGGGCGGAGCCGGCGCGGTGGCTTTTGGCTCCGGCCAGGCGGTATATGGCGGCGGAACCTTTTTAGCAGGCTCTGTGGTTGGGGCGTCACTGGCATCGGTACGCGCCGCATCCGCGATAAGTTCCAGTGGGAATACGGCTATGGCGGCCAGCGGAAGTGGTGCTTTACCAGCCGGAGCCGCCAAGGCCGGAACTTCAGCGCCGACAACCGCATCACGCTCTTCAGCCGGGGCATCACCAGCTTCTTCTCCTTCCGAGCATCTTCGGTCCGGTAGTCAGAAGATCAGTAATGGGATCGGCAAGATCGGCGGATCAGGGGGCGGAGGCTTAAGTGCGGGCCGCAGCGGACTATCCGAGGAATAACCAGATAGCCGCGAAATGGTTGTTATTGGAAATGTAACAAGATAGTGGATCAGTTTTTGGAATACTTTTTATTGGCAACTTTTTATTGATCCACTTGCCAGTGAATGCATGTATTGAATGGAGTTTACGAATGGGATTTTCATTACACACCACCAGTTATGGCCAGAACAACAAGACTGATTTCCAGACACCGTACAGTCAGGCGGCCAAAGCCTGGGATCAGCGGATCGGCACGGCCCGTCAGCAGGCCGGCCACTGGCGGCTGGCGGCTCTGGGATGTCTGTCTCTGGCCATTGTTTCCACCAGCGCCGTAGTCTACATGAGCCTGACACGCCAGGTGGCCGCTTACGTTGTGCCGGTGAACCGGGTGGGAATGCCGGGCCGCATTGAACTGGCCAACGGCGTCTATCATCCCGACGCCGCCCAGATTGGGTATTTCGTGGGGCAGGTGGTGAGCCTGGTTCGTTCCCGGCCATTGGATCCCGTGGTACTGCGGAATCAATGGTTGCAGGCCTACCACTTTTTGGCTGGCGATGCGGTGCGGGCCATGAACCAATATGCCGCCCGTCAAAGCGGCGTCGATTCTGCCGGCACCCCGATCGCGAAAACAGTACACCTGGTGAGCATTCTGCAAAGAAGCCCAAGCACCTACCAGGTCCGCTGGATCGAAGACACCTTCAGCCATGGAGCAATAGCACGCTCTGTGCATTACACGGGTCTGTTTGACATCCAACTCATTCCGCCGGCCACACCCCAGCAGGTGTTCAACAATCCGCTGGGCGTTTACATCACCGACTTTACCTGGAGCCGGGACTTTGACGCGCCGGTGCAAACGGTGCGATAGCCGGAAAGAGAGGGAGAGAGAGAGCCGCCCATGCCCGGCAGGGAAGTCGGCGGCGTGAAGAGAAAACTGTGAACTGACATTGAAAATTGGAACTCAGACTACGGCTTTTTTAGGAAAGGATTTGTACATGAACTTGAACTCCAAAGCTAAAGGTTTCAAGGGTTTTGCAGGCTGGGGTCTGTTGGCGGCACTGGGCCTGTTGGCCGGATGCACCGCGCAACAGCCGGATATTGTTGTCGGCCCCGATACGCGGCTGGTGCCCGCCCATCTGGCCCCTAATCCGCCCCCGCCCAAAGTCGTCGAGGTCAAGGTGCCGGTGCTTGAGCCGCAATTGCGGCCCTTGCCGGTAACAATGCTCCGTAAAACCCAAGCCGGACATGCTGGTAATGTTTTGCAGAGTATTGCCAATGCGGTGGCCAGGGCCACACGAAAGCCGACACCCCAAGGATTTATTGATGCGGTGCAATACTACAACTATGCCCCGGGCGTGGTGTATACCGCCATCACCAGTCCGGGCTTTGTTACGACGATTGCACTTG
>JAJZNX010000006.1 GCA_021852275.1 Planctomycetota bacterium
CGGCATCAAACTCTTCAACAAGCGGGTCAAGGGAACGGAGCAGTTCTGGAACCGCCGGGGCGCGGAGGCCATGCTGACGCTGCGTGCTCTACGCCTGAGCCAAGATGGCCGCTGGGACGATTACATGCTTCGCCGCTGCGCTCCACGCCGGGCCGCATAACGTGCCACGCACCGTGTGCAGGTGGGGATGATTTCTGGCATTTTCCGATAGTTCCCATTACACTTTGGTGAAGCGTCGGGGCAGGTGGATTGTGGTATTGCGATGGAGAAATGAAAAATGGCGGAAGATACTTCGACAATGGCAGTTCGCGTTGAAAAAGATTCTCTTGGCCCGCTAGAGGTTCCCGCGGAAGCTTACTTTGGGGTGCAATCGCTGCGGGCAATGCATAATTTTCCCGTTTCCGGTCAACCGATGCCGAAATCCTTTATCAAAGCCCACGCGTTGATCAAAAAGGCCGCCGCCCTGACCAACCATGAACTGGCCTTGTTGGATGCACAGCGCACCGGGGCTATTTGTCAGGCGGTAGATGAAATTGTAGCCGGCAAGTTTGCGGATCAATTTCCCGTGGATGTTTATCAAACCGGTTCCGGTACCAGCACCAACATGAATCTCAATGAGGTGATTGCCAGCCGGGCCAATGAAATTCTTGGCGGCAATCGCGGCGATAAAGCCCCCATTCATCCCAACGACCATGTCAACATGGGTCAATCCAGCAACGATACCATTCCCACATCGTTACACGTAGCGGCCTTGATGGAAATTCACCAGACGCTGCTGCCAGGCATTGCCCGGTTGCAGGCGTCTTTGGAAAAAAAGAGTCGTGAAACCTGGGCCGTTATTAAAACGGGCCGCACCCATTTGCAGGATGCCACCCCCATTCGCATGGGCCAGGAATTTCTGGGCTATGCCGGACAAATGCAGCGTTCGGCCGAGCGCATCAAGGCGGCAGTCGCGGATCTTTCAGAGGTGGCTCTGGGAGGTACCGCTGTGGGCACGGGCATTAATGCCCATCCGCAATTCGCACCGCGTGTGTGCCGGCTGCTTTCGCAATGGCTGAGCCTGGACATCAGGGAAACAACCAATCATTTTCAAGCTCAGGCTACACTGGATGCCGCCTGCTTTGCCTCCGGTGTCCTGAAAACGGTGGCGGTAAGCCTGACTAAAATTTGCAACGACATCCGCTGGATGAGTTGTGGTCCTCGTGCAGGCTTGGGCGAAATTGAAATACCCGCGGTGCAGCCGGGCAGTTCCATCATGCCTGGCAAGGTGAATCCGGTCATTGCCGAAAGTGCTTTAATGGTTTGTCAGCGCGTGATCGGCAATGATGCAACCGTGACGGCGGCGACGTCGGCAGGTAACTTTGAATTGATTGTGACCATTCCTGTGGTGACGCTGGCCTTGCTGGATTCCATTACGCTGCTGGGGCGGTCTGCTGAAAATTTGGCCGTGCAATGTGTGGACGGCATAACCGCAACGGTGCGTGGGCCACAATTGGTGGAGGCGGGCCTGATGCTGGCTACTGCGCTGGCTCCGGTGATTGGTTATGAGAAAGCTGCAGACATCGCCAAACAAGCGGCTAAAACGGGGAAGACCATCCGCGAAGTTGCCGCCGAAAAAACCAATCTTACCGCTGCGAAGTTATCGGAGTTGCTGGACCCGGCAACCATGGTTGAACCATCCGATCGTGTGCTTCCCACCGCCGGATAATCGCGTGAGTGTTAGGGACCGGGCAAAAATAACTTCGCACTTTCCGGCTGGCCCTTTTGGCCTCCAGCTTCGTTGTTCGCTCGTTTCAGACCCACTGCCGGGGTATGCGCCTCACTCACGCCTCGCCAGCGGCCAAAATTTCTGCGCCGTAAAACACGAATTTATTTTTGCGCGGTCCCTTATCCCGCAACCACTGCCCTGCATGTATCCAAAGGATGACAGGCAGACCATACCTCCGTGGGTTTCTCTGCTTTCCGCACCGAGTATATGAAAAAAGTTGCTTTCCACAGGGACAACCGGGCGATACAATATGTATATACCCCGCCTAAGGATAGGTGGAGTGCCATATAACACGGATTGTTAAGGATTAACATGGCAGGCAAATCCAAAAAATCCATTAGTACATTGCGGGTAGGGTTGGTTGGTGCTGGTTGGGCGGTATGGTTATTTGTTGTGCTTGCGCTCTTGAGCTTTCATATTTCCGATCGTACGAATCTGGCCAGCGCTATGGCTTATGTCTCAAACCGGGTTCCGGTGCGTAATTGGTGTGGGCCCGTGGGGGCCAAACTGGCTTTTTTAATCTTTAATAATCTCGGGCCGGGTGCCATTGTGCTGCCCGTGGCCATTGGGGCCATTTTGCTGGTGTGGACCCTGGGACACAGTGTTACGCAAATAACCTTTCGATTGATTGGATCTGCGGTACTGCTGGCGGCGATCAGCGCACTAGCGTACTTGACCCATCTTGGAGCCGCCTTATCGGTAAGTCCGGGTGGTTTGCTTGGGGTAGCCCTGGGGCATCTGTTGCGGGGATGGTTCCATCTCATTGGTTCGATGATTATTCTGATTTTGGCGCTTCTGGTGGGGGCATTGCTGGCGGCGGATGAAATGGTGCTGGCCATACCGGGGGCCTTTCGACGCGGCTGGAAAAAGGTTCCGGCTGAACAGGTTATAGGTGTCACCGGAAATGCCGCAGTAGCCATGGGTGGTGGTATTCTGGGAATCTTCCGGGGTGTCGCAGCCCGATGGAATAAACGCGACGCGATCATGAGATGGTCCAAACCCGATTCCGGCGGCAGCCGTCGAGGGGCTGCGGCAGCGACGGGGGAAGTTGCGCCGCCGACGATACCCAATGGGGATGCCGTGCGAGCGGAAGTGGTGAAGGTCGCGGCTGGTACGCCGCTACCGGAAACGCAGCCTATTTTAGTCCGCAAACCCAAACCCAAATTGGTGGAACTCACATTGCCATTTAAGCCAGCACCGCCGCAAAAACAGGATTTGGGCAATTATCAACTGCCCGGTCTGGATTTACTGGAAGAGGCGGAGCCTTCTAAAACTGACGGCCAGGAACAATTGGTTCGCCAAAAGGCCGAAGTGCTGCGGGGTTGTCTGGACAGCTTTGGAATTGATGGCCACGTAGTAGCCATCGATACCGGTCCAGTGGTAACACTTTATGAATTGGAACTGGCCCCGGGCATTAAAAGTTCGCAGGTCGGTGCCCTGGCGAAGGATATCGCCCGGGCTTTGATGAGCCCTCCGGTCCGGGTTATTGACAATATCCCCGGGAAAAACACGATGGGCATCGAGGTGCCAAATCTGGACAAGGAACGTGTTCGCCTCAAGGAGTTGATGCAACTGGGTTCTCAAACCATTGAACGCATGGCCCTGCCGATGTGCCTGGGCAAAGATGCCTCGGGCAACCCCTTGATTGAAGACCTTACGACGATGCCGCACATTCTGATTGCGGGAACCACTGGCTCGGGCAAATCGGTGTGCATTAATTCGATCATCATGACATTCCTGCTGACCCAGCGGCCGGATCATGTGAAAATGATCATGGTGGATCCGAAGATGGTGGAAATGCAGGATTACCGGCAGATTCCCCATCTGATGTCACCGATCATTGACGACATGAGCAAAGCGGAAAGTGTGCTCGAATGGGCAACACAAAAAATGGACGAGCGATATGAAACACTTTCGGAAGCGGGCGTTCGGCATATTCGGCAGTTCAACCGCCTTACGCGTGAACAGATTCTGGAACGGTTCAAACCCAGCACGCCGGAAGAAGAAGCTCGTATTCCCTTCCACATGCCTTACATTGTGATCATCATTGATGAATTGGCCGACCTGATGATGACCAGCAAGGAAGTGGAAGGGCATATTGTACGTATTGCCCAGAAGGCCAGAGCGGTGGGCATACACCTCATTCTGGCTACACAGCGTCCGGAAGCGCAGGTGGTTACAGGATTGATCAAGTCCAACATGCCGGGACGGATTTGCTTTCAGGTGCGTTCGCGGCTGGATTCGCGCATCATGCTGGATCAGTCCGGTGGTGAACTGCTGCTTGGGCAAGGTGATCTGCTGATGCTGCGGCCTACCGGCGGCGGTCTGATGCGCGGCCAGGGCACGTTTGTGGATGATGCGGAAACCAAGCGTGTTTGCAGCTTCATCACGGAAATCGCCCAGCCGGAATTCCATCCGGAACTCATGCAATTGGGCGCGCCGAGCAGTCTTACGGATGAAGAAAAAGACCCCATGTTTGATGAAGCCGTGCGTGTGGTACTGGAAACGCGCCGCGGTTCCGTGAGCCTGCTGCAACGGCGTCTGACCATTGGTTATTCGCGGGCCAGCCGGCTCATTGACCAGATGCGGGCGATGGGCATTGTGGGTGCTTACAAGGGCAGCCAGGCCAGCGATGTTACCATGAGTCTGGAAGAATGGGACAACTTCCAGGCTTCGCAGAATCAAGAGAAATTGTCGCCGGCTGATCAGGATACTGCCGATCCGCCACATTCGGAAAGCTGATGCGGCCACACCGCCTTGCGTCTGTGGTTGGTAATGGCAAGTCAGGCTCCGGGCCGGAGAACATCGCTATGCGTCATGACGAAATTCCCAATCCAGCGGTGCATCGACTCAGTATTTACCTGCGGCACCTGGAGGCCATTCATGCTTTGCAGCAGCGGACGATCTCCAGCAAACAACTGGGCCAGGCTCTAAGTTACAGCGATGCGCAGGTGCGCAAGGATCTGGCGTATTTTGGACAGTTCGGACATCCGGGTGTTGGCTATCGCGTAGTGGATATGATCCGGGAATTACGCAGCATTCTCGGCACGGACAAGACCTGGAATGTGCTTTTGGTAGGGGCCGGGAACCTGGGACGGGCACTGATGACGTATCGCGGATTTTTGCGAAAAGGTTTTCGGCTGGCGGCGGTGTTTGATGCGGATACGGCCAAGCATGGACGGCGCTTCGGAGAACTGGAAATTCAGCCCGTATCGGCCATTGCCCATGCGGTGGAAACGCTGCAAATCAGAATGGCGATGATTGCCGTTCCGCCGGAATCGGCCCAGCAGGTAGCGGATATGCTCGTGGCGGCGAAGGTCCGCGGAATTCTGAATTTCGCGGCGGTATCTCTGGTGGTGCCACCGGAAACTTACGTGCAAAGCGTGGACTTGGCGATGCAGCTTGAACAGCTTTCGTTTCGCATGAATTTGGGACAGATTGCAGGGACTGCCCCCTGAAGCCTCAGGCTTTGTTGCCCAGCAGCTCGCCGGACACGCGGCATATTTCCCGGCGGAACTGGGCGATGTTAAAGCGCTGCGCATTGGCCCGCAGAACCGTAGAATTAAATTGTTCTCGCACCGCTTCATATCGGTCGATGGCGTCGGTTAGACTTTCAGCGGTTGGATTGGAAAAGAAAATCGCTCCGGCTTGATCCCTGTTTGAACCATCGGTGCACAGGGGAATCGCGGTTTCCTGAATTCCGCCACGGTTATAGGCTATAACAGGGCGTCCGCAGGCCTGCACTTCCAGCGGCGTTAAGCCAAAATCTTCTTCACCGGGAAAAATCAGGGCTTGGCAATGCTGGTAATGCCAGCGGACGGAGGCGTCATCCTGCCATTGTAAAAATTGGATCCGCCCGGCGCTGGAAGTCCGGGCCAGTCGCTGTAAGGCCGGCAGTTCCGGACCGGTTCCAATGATGATCAGACGGCGGCGTTTTCGGTCGGCGGCGAAGGCCCGCACTGCCAGGTCCACGCGTTTGTAGGGCACCAATGCGGAAACAACCAGATAAAAGTCGCCCGGTGGCCGGCCGGAAGGTTCGTAGAAGTCGTCATCAATCGGCGAATATATGGTCGTGGCAGGGCGGTGGTAACAACGCGCAATGCGGCGGCAGACGTTCCGGCACGTGCCGACGAAGCGGTCCACGCCCTGGTTGCCGGCCAGATCCAATTGACGCAGCCACGGACTGGCCATTTTCAGGACTGTTTTCAGGCCTTCATTGGGCTGGGTTGCCAGGTAATCTTCCTGCATGTCCCAGATGTAGCGCATGGGGGTGAAGCAATGGCATAGATGCCTGGCACCCTGCGGCACGCCGATATTTTTGGCCACACAATGGCTGGTGCTGATGACCAGATCGCACGGCGTTAATTCCACACTTTGAATCGCGGAGAACATAAGCGGCAAAAGACGGCGATAATGGAGGTCGATACGGGGAAAGTTCTGCAGAAAGGAGACGGCGGCGATACGGCTTTCAATTTCGCAATTCGTGCGGCCGGGCACATAAAAGAGTGTGGCGATTTTGGCCTGCGGGAACAGCCGCACCAGTTGTAAAAGCACCCGTTCCCCGCCGCGCATGCCGGTAAGCCAGTCATGCACCAGCCAGATGCGCAAGGATTGCAGATTGCGTTCACGGAGCTTGAAATTTTCCAAGGGTTCCGGATGGCTGCTGGGGACGGTGTCCGGGGTGGTCGGGTACATGATTATTCCTGGTACATCAGCGAGTCTGGGCGGCGGAGACATGATGTTCGGCGCAACGCTGCAAAGCCACCTCAAGGGTGGGCAGCAGTTCATGGGCGATAATCTGATGACCTTTGAAATTGGGATGTACACCGTCGGTGCCGATGACCTCCGCGGCCGGAAAGCGGTGAAGCGCCGCTCCATAAGCAACAAAGGCACTGTGAGTGGTTTTAGCCGCCTCCGCGGCCGCATCATGATAAGCCAACAGGCCGATATCAGATCGCTGCTGCCCGCCGTTGCCGGCGATCAGTGCGGAAACATTTTTCCCGGATAATTGGGAAAGATAAGGTCCGCGTCGGGCCAGATCGTGATTGGGCATATCGGTGAGAATGGGAAATGCTCCGGCGGCGATGACCTTGCGCGCCAACAGTTGCAGATTGGCCCCACATTGGGCCACGGTCAGCCTGTTACGTACAATCCGGCCCTCACTGATGATAAAGCGTCTCCACTCCACATCGGCATCGTTACCGCCCAGCATCAGCAATACCAGGCACGGCTGGTGCTGTGCTAAAAGAGCGTCGATGACCGAAAGTGCGGCAGTGGTAGTGCGATGAATGTCGGCATCCACAATAATTTCCGTCGTCGGCAGCCGTTCCCGCAGCAGATCTACGTAGCAGGTTTGCACCGTGGCGACAATTTCCGAAACGCGCAGTTCTTCCACTCCCAGTGATATACTGTCTCCGACAATGAGCAGGCGATGTTTTGGCGCTTTACGCATGAACGACGGACTCCTCGCCGATGGGGTGGCCATTGCCTGTGGCCGGGGGAGCCGGCAACTCGTCCTGATATCGCCGGTCAATCATCCGTTTGAGCTTGCGTTGCCGGCGCAATTCGCCATCCCGGTGAATGAGGATGCGCATGTCGAAGATACCAAGGGCCAGGTTTTTCATCAGATCAGGATACTGTTGGGTGGCGGAGTCCTGCACCTGGCGGCGGATTTCGTCGTGGTCGGTGCGGGCGCTTTCCAGGTGAATTTCCATGATTTCCCGGATGCCTTCAAGCTTGAAAACGACCTGCCAGTCGCCGGAAAGGCCCGGCACATGTTCCAGAATGTTGGAAAACATCAGCGGATAAAGATTACCGCCGCTGGCCACGATCATCTCATCCCGGCGGCCACGAAACCGGCTGATGCACAGTCCGCGTTTACCGCAGGCGCAAGCTCCCGGGATAATTCTGGTTACGTCACGGGTACGGTAGCGAATTAAGGGCATGACGCGGCGCAGCAGCGTAGTGAAAACCAGTTCGCCAAAACCCTCGGCATCAGGTTCGATGATTTCCGTGGCAAAGCTCAGGTCATCGGTGTGATAGCCATTAAAGGCATCACAGGGTTGATAGCCCAGGGCGGAACCAAGTTCCACACTGCCGTAGCACATTTTAACCCGCACTCCCTGCCATACTTTCTGCATCCACGGGATGGCTTCGGCAGGCATTTCTTCCGCTCCGCCGATGAAAAGTTTCAGCGGAACCGCACCATGCTTTTCGGCCAGTTCTGTAAGGCGGATCAGCCAGGTAGGCTCTCCCATCACTACGTTAAATTGATACTGTTTCAGCCGTCGGTACACTTCAACCGGGTCCACTTTGCCGAAGGCCATGCAGAAATTTCCGGCGGCCATCAGGCTGTTATGTGTAATCATTCCCGGAATCCACATGCAGAAATCGAACGCATTGGCCACGCGGTCCTGCGGAGTAACACCCATCAAGCGCAGGCCTGCCGCATCCACCTGCCCCATGGCCTGCAGTTCGGCCTGGTCGTAATAGATCTGTTTATTTTTTCCGCTGGTTCCGGAGGATTCAAAGACAATAGAGGCGGGTTTACAGATAAAACTTTCCGGGTTGGCGACCACATCATCGGGGGTGGTATAAAAATCGCCCAGGTCGGCAGGGACTCGCACCAGAGCGGCCTTAATACCGTGCTTCCGGAAGGCTTCGCGGTAGAACGCAGAGTGCTGTGCGGCCCAGCGGACTGTCTGGCGAAATCGATCGTACCGCAGACGCATCAAAACCGATTCCGGCACGCGCTGATAGATATCAGCCAGCGTGCCAGGGGACAACCTCCCTGCTATTGAGTCCACCAGACGAAAAAGCATTTTCAATACGTCCTTCTTTGTTAGCTTATCGACTGCATGGCCGCTTGAATCGCCATTTCGGCCAACCGGCCATCTTCCGGGCCGTGGGCGGCCGATACAAACCAGCACGCCGATCCTGAACTGTTGATATGCACGCCATGCTCCAGCAGACTCTGGCGGAAGGCGGCAAATTTGCCGGTATCGACCTTGAGTAAATCGCGGTAGTGTCGGAGCGGATGGCCATTGGTCCCAAAGATTACCTGGAACATGGATCCAACTCCTTGCACTACGCACGGTATCTGGCGATCATGGGCTGCACGGTTGATGGCATCTATTAAGCTTCGTCCGTGGGCCTCGATGGCATCCAACACGCCGGGTTGATTAATTATTTTCAGCGTAGCCAGCGCGGCGGCCGCACACACCGGGTTGCCGTTGTACGTTCCTCCGTGCTTGCTGATGTTCGCCGCCACCAATTCCATAATATCACGACGACCGGTAAAGGCACTGATGGGGAATCCTCCTCCGATGGCTTTGCTGAAGACCGCCAGGTCCGGCACAATTTTCAGATATTGCGCAGCTCCGCCCGGGGCCACGCGAAAACCGGTTACGATTTCATCAAAGATCAACACGATGTTGCGGCGGCTGCATTCCTGGCGAATCCATTCCAGAAAGCCCGGCTGAGGCATAATGCAGGCGTTATTGGCTACCATCGGTTCCAAAATGACCGCCGCCAGCTTGTCTTCGTGCCGCTGCAGAATGGCTTTGAGAATTTCCTGTTCATTCCATGGCGCAATAATGACATCGTCCACCACGCCCTGCGGAATTCCACGGGAATGCGGATGCGAAGCCGGAGCTTCCAATGCACCGGCGTCATCCAGAGTCGGACGGTTACTGATTGCCAGCACATCCACCCAGCCATGATAGTGGCCTTCAAATTTAAGAATTTTATTTTTGCCGGTAAAGCCGCGTGCGGCGCGAACGGCTCCGCAAATCGCTTCGGAACCGGAACTGGCAAAACGCACCAAATCCGCCCCCGGCACCATGGAGCGAATCTGCCCGGCAAGCGCTACTTCCACCGTATTGCAGGTGCCGAACATGGTGCCGCGCTGGAGTTGATCCGTTACGGCCGCGTTTATCTCGGTGTTGGCGTGGCCCAGGATAACGGCTCCATAACTTAGAAGATAATCAATAAATTCATGGCCATCAGCATCCCAAACCCGCGATCCAGAGCCACGGATCAGGTACAGCGGATAAGGCAGATTGCCGGTGGTGGTGGCCCGGGCGGAACTGGAAATTCCTCCCGCCAGAACCGTCTTGGCCTGCTGAAACCATTTTTTTGAGGCTGGTGCCTGGTCCTGGCCGGGCAGTCCAATTTCCGACTTTAGCTGTCGTGTTTTGATCATCGCTAATTCTTACCGTAAACGTAACCATTCATCAATAGTCCGGGCGAACATGGAAGCCACCCTTTCCACTTCATTAAAATTCACAAATTCATCAGCCGCGTGCGCATGAGCCAGGCTGCCCGGTCCCCAGACCAGTGTCGGGGTGTTATGCAGGTTGGCCCGCAACCCGGCTTCGCAACCAGAATTAAAAGCTTTCCATCCCTGCCACCGGGTGTGCGTGGGCGATTCGGCCACCGCCTTTTCGGCCAGTCGGCAGATGATGGCGTCCGGCGGCGTGCTATGCCCACGATAGGTTTCCGTAAATTCCACAGTTAAGGAATTGGCCGGAACTCCAACTGCAGCAAGCTTACGCCGCAAATCGCCACGAAATTTCTGCTGCCAGGCTTCCAGCGAATCGCCAGGCAGCAACTCGAAATATCCGGCGCAACGGCACTCATCGGCCACCATTCCCTGCCATTGTCCGCCTTGGATAAAATCCACAGTAATCGGGCGGGCAATGGGGCAATCCGAAAATAGCGGATCGGGAGCAATGCCATTATAGTCGCGCTCCATCTGGTCCAGCGCATCAAGTACTTTCCGGGTGGCGGCAATGGCGTCTTCCCCCAGCCACTTCACCGTGCCATGCACTGCTTTGCCGGAAATCCCAATGGCAAAGCGCAGACCTGGGCGCGAGGCCAGCCGAGGTAAAGATTCTGTGGGTTCAAGGACGATGGAACAATCTGCCCGGTAGCCGCGCAGCACACTGGTAAGGGTGCCCAGACCCACCGCATCTTCTTCGCCGGGAACCAGCTCCAGCAGCACCGGGGCATGGGTCGGCCCGCCCAGACTTTGGCTTACGCTATGCATGGCCCACAGGGCACTAACGAGCGGGCCCTTAACATCGCAGGCTCCGCGGCCATAAATTCGATCATCGGTTACTGTTGCCATCCACGGCTTAAATTTCCATCGTTCCGGCCCCGGAGCATCCACCACATCCGAATGGGCATTGAAGATCAGGGCCGGCTGGGACGGGTTGCAACAAGCCATGCCGAGAACCAGTGTGGGGCGGTTGGCCAGTGAAATATGTCGAGCTTGCCCCTGCGGATATGCGGCCACGAGTTGATCTGTGGATTGCCAGACATCGGTAGTAAAGCCGTGCTCCCTGGCCCATTGGTGGGCAAACTGCACCAGTCCTTGTTCATGCCCGCTGATGCTTTGTTGGGCAATAAGTGCACAAAGGAGAGATTTCATATCTTCCCGACTGGCCGCTATGGCTTGTTCTATACCGCCCGCTGGGCCATGGAGAAGTTGAGTTTGGATCGTTTGCCGGGACATGGTGTTAAAATGCGACTCCGAAAAAGGCCGGAATTTGTGCAGCATGGCGGCCATGGAACCGGCTCTCCCGTTCATACAGAGCCGCCAGGTCGATGTGCTGGGTTGCGGTGCAGGCAAACAGGGCTAAACCACCGCAGCTTTGGTCATCCACGCATTGGATAGTGCCATGGTTACTTCGGTCAAGCTGGAATAGGGAATATACGGTACATGTTCTGTGGATAGAGCCTTAGCCAAAGCACCCTTGGCAAAAACAACATCCGCCTGCCGAGCGGGGCATAAATCACTGCGGCCATCACCAATGTAAATGGAGCGGCGATGGGTTTGCGCCAGTAAATTTGCCGAATTACACTTACAATGGGCCGCCGCCGAAGCACATTGCGCGTTGCGATGGGGGCACGAAAAATGCAGTCTATCGCGATGTTGCCGTGCCCGGTTGGCCCGTATGGTCAGATGCCCAAGGCCATGACGGGTCAGAATACGCCGGATAAATGTTTCAATGCCGTCGCTTAAAATAGCCACCGGAACATTGTATTGCTCAAGGATCTGCAACAGTGACTCAAAACCCGGATCCAGATGAATTTGATCCAAAAAGGCGGTCAATTCAGCCGCTTTTACCCGCACCAGGCTAAATTCACTGCGCAAGCATTCCTCAGATCCAATCAGACCGGCGCGCCATCGTTCTTCGATGAGCTTCCATGAATCATTGCAGGCAAATCGGCTGACCAATTCATCCAGGACATCTTCACGGGAAATGGTGCCATCAAAGTCGATCCAGACTTGGGCATGGAGAGGTAGTGGCAGGCTGGATTGAAACAAGCTAAAATAAACCTCGCAAGAACCATCCTTCAAGGTTTCAATGGTATTTGAAACCTGTGCTGGAGTATAGCAAAAATTTATCAAAAGTGTTAGCAACTTCCTGGATAGTTGTGCGTTGAACAAAACTTATGTTTCTTGGCCGGGCGACGGCGAATTATGGCCTGGTGCGATGAACTAACCGCTGTGAGGCACAAAATGAATGGCTTCGACCAGGAAGACAGCACCTTTATGCAGCAGGCTTTAAGTTTAGCGCGCCGGGCCATGCGCATGGGCGAAATTCCTGTGGGGGCCGTCGTAGTGGAAAATGGTGTGTATGGGCCGCGGATTATTGGACGTGGTTTTAATCACCGCGAGAAACGTTCAGACCCAACGGCCCATGCCGAAGTTGTGGCCTTAAGAGCGGCGGGGCGATTCAGAAAGTCCTGGCAATTATCGGATTGCCGCATGTATGTTACCCTGGAGCCTTGTCCGATGTGCGCTGGAGCCTTGGTTAATGCTCGAATCCGGCGGCTGATTTTCGGTGCTTTTGATCCCAAGGCCGGAGCTGCCGGCACATTGTATCACATTACCAATGACCCGCGATTGAATCACCGTATGGAAACTGCCGGCGGATTGATGGCGGAGGAATCGGCGGCATTGCTGCGGGAATTTTTCACCGCCCGCCGCAAATCTCGCCTGATCTGCGATGATATCTGACTATAAATCACCTTAAGGAACCGGGCAAAAATTAATTTCGCACTTTCCGGCTGGCCCTTTTGGCCTCCAGCTTCGTTGTTCGCTCGTTTCAGACCCACTGCCGGGGTATGCGCCTCACTCACGCCTCGCTGGCGG
>JAJZNX010000008.1 GCA_021852275.1 Planctomycetota bacterium
AAATAGCTGATATCCACCGCCACCATCATCAAAAACATCATCGCCGCAAAGCAGCCGCGTACCCCGGAGGGTAACAAATGCGTTAAGGCCAGCGGTATTTGCTCCTGACTTCTTATCGCCGGATTGGCGATATGGCTCAATTGAGCACGCACCACCGCAGCCTGTGGGGCAAACTGCGGATTTTTCAGATAAGTAACACCGGCAATTCCCAACAGCAGAAATACCAGCGTTCGCGATATGCCGCGCCAATTACCCAGTATTCCCGCCATTTTCGCCTCATGAGCATTGGCCGGTGCTGCATTAAACCCCTGATTGCCCTGCCAGCTCATCGCGCCGTAGACTCCGCTCACCAAGCCAATGACCACGTAGAGAACATTGAAGTTGTGCTGCCCACCCATATCAAACGGATTCAGCAGCGATTTCCCCGGTGGACCAGAATCCATACCCACATACATTTGATGAAAACTGAACTTCGTTAAAATAGCTCCCGCCACCACCAGAAACAACACCCCGGATATAAGCCCCTCAATACAATCCGTGAGCATCCCCTGCAACTGGCCGCCCAGCAGCACGGTATAAAGAGCGAAGGCCAGTTCGCACGCCATAAACAACGGAAATGTCCGCACCGGCACTGGTCCAAAATGCAATACGTGCGGCATCTGGCAATAGTAGATGAAGAAGTGTGCTCCCACCGCCGGAAAAATGGCGTAATTGAGTACGCCCGATATCACCATGGTCAGGCCCATGAAAATCCGGAAATTGTGCGAGTAGCGCACCTCAAAAAACTGGCCCATGGTCAGTACGCGGGTTTCACGGTACCGATAGTATACAAAGCCGGTGACGGTCATGATCATCGACAGAGGCAGAGCAATATTGCTCCACCAGTTGATCGCCGTACCCGCCTTGTAAAACATCTGAAAAACGGCCACCGCGCTGATGGCTCCCATGCTTGCCGTTCCACCCGCCAACGAAAGCAAATACCGCCCTCCCGCCCGACGACTGGCCAGAAAATCCGCCACGCCCACAATATACCGCCGCGATTGCAGACTGATGATAAACACCACCACCGGCGTGGCCAGAAAGATGCCCCAATCAAGTCCCGACATTTAATTTACCCCACATTCCACAGGCCATGGCCCGCCACATCTTGCACCAACATCTGGACCGAACATTCCGGATCGCTTGGCCTGTATTCTAACCGCACCTCGACCTTCGACAATCGTCTTATCACGCATCGCGCCTTCCGGCACAACAGACAAGTTCATGCAAGGAGGATCATGTCAAGGCGCACATCTTTTTATGTGTACTGGCTTATTACGTGGAATGGCATATTCAGGGTGCCTGGAAGGAATTATTATTTGCCGATGAGGAATTGGACCGGACGCGTGATACCCGTGACCCGGTGTTGCCACCGGAGCCATCGGAGTCGGTCCTGGCCAAGAAGAAGATGCACACCACGGCGGATGGGCTGCCGGTGCAGAGTTTTGCCTCACTTCTGGAGGCCATGGGCACCCTGACCCGGAACCGATGCGTGATGCGGCTGCAGGAAAACACCGCCAAGGTTCATACACATAAGGCCAAGGCCACGGCACCCTTGGCCAAAACCGCTGAAGCTATGAAAGGAAACGTCGAGGAAGCCACGTTCACGGTGATCAGTGATGCGACACCGTTGCAGAAGCGAGCCTTGAAACTTCTGGGATTGTACCCAGTACGATAAAGGCCATAAAATAAGAAAACCCCTGTGAATACAGGGGTTTTATACTTTGCATGGGCGGAACTACGGTCTATCCGCTGTTGGTGCCGCAAAACGGCCATCATGCTCCTTTTATCATGCCAGCCGCAATTCTCCAAAGCCGGAGAAAGCTGATCGCTTTTCTCAGCGTTCCTACGCTTGCGCACCTGCTACCGAAAAAGCCACTGATATTACAGCGGCTGTCCGCGGTACAGGCTGAACCGTACATGCCGGTTCAATAGAGGTGCTGTTGGATAAGTTCAATGACGATATGGGCAGCCCCATGATCCGGCTAATATAGCCGGGAGGATGGAAGCGAAAATACGGGCGACGAGCATTTATATGTCAGCCATTCTGGTTAGGATTGTCCATTGCGAGGGTGATACCGGCACCACCGAAAGCCGGGCCATACGCAATAACTCCCAACCAGCCAGGCCGGCCTGGGCTTTCAATGCCTGCAGCGTTACAGGTTGGGGAAGCGTGCGTTCAAAACCGATATCCACCACGACCAGATGAGGGTCGTTGGCTTTGGCATCCATACGCGGTTCAGATTTAACGGCCGCCATTCCCACCCACGCTTTTTCCGCACCCGTGTGGTAAATCAATATCCTGTCGGCGGGGCGCATCTGCCGGAGATATTTTAGCGCCAAATGATTGGCTACTCCGTCCCAAACCGTGGTGCCGTCGCGCTGCAAATCCGCAAGACTGTAAACAGCGGGTTCAGTTTTCAGCAGCCAGATCGCCATGCGAAGATGCTCCTTATAAGGACCGTCAGCGGCCGGTATTCCAATTGGTCGTTCCCGCCTGGGTCTGTGCCGTTACGGCAGAATCCGAACGTTGGATGGGCACGCTCAATACCAACGCCGTCCACGTGGGAAAGCTTTCCACCAGCGGAATCAATTCAATCACCAAGCCCGCCAAGAGGCTCCAGCGAAAGCCCAGCACGCATAACAACGCGGCGGCTGTAGCGACATCCAAAAGATCATCGTATGGGGAAACGATACCTACGACAAATAATGGCAGCAAAATTAAACGCAGCGCATCTGCGCTCAAGGCAATGAGCAAAGCCCACATATTACGGCGGCGAGACACCGGAGTGGATAACAACAGCCGTGATAACATTGCTACCGCCCTACCCTTGTGACTGTGGCAAGTCCGGGTCAACTGGTGCCGGCTTTTGATCCTGCACAGGCAGGTCGGATGGCGTCATCGGCAGCGGGCTGTTTTGCGATGGCTGAGGATGGGCTTCCGGCTTGGAAGACCGATCACTGCGGGGCATCGCCAATGGCACAATTGATTTTACAGTATCACGCTGGACCGGCTGTATTGCCTGATTCGGTGCAACAGATGGTCTTGGCTGGCCAGCCTGGCCCGGGCGATCAGGTGCGGCTGTCAATTCCGAATTCCTGTTGGCACGGTCTGCACCCGCGGGTTTGCCTGGCCCGGGCCTGTTGCGCTGCGGCGCGGACAATCCTGCCTGATTGCCGCTTGTCGCCGAGGGTGAAGGCCGTGGTGGGCCGCCCGACTTGCCCATGATACTACCGACATTGGCACTGCCCGGCGCAGGGCCGGCGGCGTCTTTTTCGCGACCCGTTGTTCGCGACTCTTCCGGCATCGTATCAAATGCGGTCTGCATCGTGCGGCCGTTGGGTAATTTCGGCTTAGGCAGATTAAAGGCCTGAATCTCTTCCATGGGAACTGCCGCCCGCTCGCCATCATCAAACTGCAACATCACCAGTTGGGTGAGAATCTGGCCTTCCAACACCCAAGCTTCACCCTTTTCAGTGCGCACACGCGTATTTCTACTGGGCAGGCGTTTGCGTAGGTCTTCATAGGTTTGATCTTCATAGCGCAGGCAGCACATCAATCGGCCGCAGCGACCGCTGATTTTCGCCGGATCAAGCGTGCCCTTCTGAATTTTGGCCGAACGCATGGCAATAGGCGTAAGCACTTTGAGGAACTGCTTGCAGCAGCAGTGCTGGCCGCACTTTTCGTAATCGGCGACGAGGCGGGCTTCATCACGTGCGCCCACCTGCGTTAGTTCAATGCGCGAGTGGAATTCATGGGCCATGTCCCGGACCAACGTGCGAAAATCCACCCGATGCTCACTGATAAAATAAAATATCAGCCGCTCCTGTCCCAGCAACTGTTCCACCTCCACGATTTTCATCGCCAACTTATGCCGCGCCACAAGCTCCCGCGACTTGGATAAATAATCCGACCGTCTCTCGTCCAGCCGTTTTTGAACGGCCATATCCTGTGCGGTGGCCACCCGTAAGACGCGCCCACTATCGCTGAACGGAAAATTCCTGCCGCCGGAATGCTTGATATATTCCAACATCTTGTCGCGTGTGATGGATTTATTACAGCCGCCATTGCCGCACACCGTAGTTAACATCTCGCCGATTTCCGTGCCGCGTAGCGTGCGCAATACCAGTTTGCTGCCGCAGCCCACCTTGGTTGCAACGTCACTGGGAAATTCCCCAATGAGCTTAAGATAGCCATAGCGAACGACGATGGTTTTTGGGGCAGGCGGCTCCTGAGCTTTGGCCTCCAGCGGCATAATTTCAAGGGATAACATCATCTAGGTTCTCCATACGCGTAAGAGCCTTGCTCTGCGACTGGCCAACAATCTTTATTCCGCCGGCTATGTTCTGCGACCTCTTTACCGAGCCAAACCAAGCTACATCGGTCCTTGAACTCTCACTGCCAGCGGCGGGTCCAAGCCTGTTTCTCGGCTCCGATTTTGATACTCAAATTGTACCCCGAGACCACATACCGCCACAAGCGGCCATCCACACAGCAGGCCTGGATCCCGATGATTATTGGTGATTCAGGATCAAGACAACGACGGCGACTAATCATTTGACGGAAAAATCCACTTTAAAGATGTTCCAGCAAACCCTGTACATGCACGGCGGCGCAACGGGCCAGCGCTTCAAGATTGTACCCCCCTTCCAGCACAGAAATAATACGACCGTCGCAGTGCCGATTGGCCATGGCCACAAGCTGCTGCGTCAGCCAGGCATAATCTTCCGGCAGCCATTGCAGGTTGCCCAGATCATCCTGAAAGTGAGCGTCAAAACCGGCGGAAATAAATAACACCTGCGGCCGGAATTGGTCCAACGCCGCCAGCCAATGGCGCTCTACCGCGTGCCTTAACGCTGTACCATCCGCCCCGGCGGCCAGGTCCACGTTGATCATATTGCCGCCGAGAGCGGGCTGGCCATACGGATATAACTGGCGGGCGTAGGTGGAAAGCATCAAAACCCGGTTTTCTCCGGCCAGAATTTCTTCACTGCCATTGCCATGATGAACGTCAAAATCCACCAAGGCTATGCGATTGATTCCGCCGGCGAGTGCATGATAAATACCCACCGCCACGTTGTTGAAAAAGCAAAACCCGCCGGCCTGGCTGCGGCTTGCATGGTGGCCCGGTGGGCGTACATTGCAAAATGCCCGCTGATACTTTTTAGCCAAAACAAGGTCTGTAGCCATCACTGCCGCCCCCGCTGCCCGTCGCGCCGCCACCAGCGTATGAGGCGTTAAAAAGGTATCCTCGTCCAGTGGCACCATGCCATGCACGGGGGTGCGGTCCTGCAGAAACTGCAGATATTCCGGCGAATGACATGCGGTAATTTGGGCATCGGTGGCCAGCGGCGCGGCAAAATGGTCCAGGTGATCCAGCAGGCCGGTTATGAGCAACCGATGAGCGATGGCCCGCACTCTTTCCGGCTGATCCGGATGCTGCGGCCCCATGTCATGCGCCAGGCAATCAGGATGTGTCAAATATGCGATGGTGTTCATGTTCCACATGATAGCATGCGCATTTTTTTCGGCATACCGGCGAGTTCCTCGGCCTGAAGCCTGCCATACCGGTCATGCGACGGGGCCGGCGTGAGCTGCATGCTTTGGCACCTTTATACAACACTCTTTTCGCGGTTCGCATGTTCTGGTATTGTGTTGCGTGTCTAAAGGAGGCCACCTATGACAGATACCAACGAAACAGAGATACTTTCCGCGCTTGGCAACAGTTCCGATGAGACGGAATTTTATACCCCGTATCCGGCTGGCTATGTCCCCGGAAAAACCAAGTTTGTGGTGGTAGTGGGCACCGTCATGAGCGGCCTTGGCAAAGGCATTTTCAGTTCCAGTCTGGCGAAAATTCTCAAGGACAAAGGGCTGAAGGTGGCACCCATTAAAATGGAAGGGTACCTGAACATTGATTCCGGCACGCTGAACCCCTTCCGGCACGGAGAGGTTTTCGTCCTCGATGACGGCATGGAAACCGACATGGATCTGGGCACCTACGAACGAATGCTTGATGAAAACCTGACCCGTAAAAATTTTGTCACCAGCGGACAGATTTTTACGCGAATTCTGGAACAGGAACGCCATGGCCGGTATCTGGGCCGCGATGTACAGATGATTCCCCATGTTACCGGCGAGGTTAAATACACCTTGCGCGAGTTGGCCATGCAATCGCAGGCGGACTTGGTGTTTATTGAGGTCGGTGGCACCGTCGGAGATTACGAAAATGGCTACTTTATTGAAGCCATTCGGGAATTGGCTTACGAAGAAGGCGAACACAGCGTCTGCACCGTCGCGCTGACCTACATCATGGAGCCTAAATCTCTGGGCGAACAAAAATCCAAGGCGGCGCAGTTGGGACTGCGGCAGCTCATGGAAGTTGGCCTGCAGCCTCACATTATCGCGTGCCGGTGCCCATCACCGGTGAGTGAAAAAGTCCGGCAGAAAATTTCGATGTTCAGCAATGTGCCTCTGCGTCGGGTATTTTCCATGCACGACATGGAAAGCATTTACCTGGTGCCGGAAATGCTGCGCGAAGCCGGGCTGGACCGTGAAGTGCTGACCCTTTTAAATCTGCATGAACGGGTACACCAGCGGCAGGAAGATCAGGCCCGTCGCAAATGGCAGGGATTTGTGGACAGACTTCTGGCCCCGCGTGAGCACAGCGTCAACATTGCCGTAACGGGCAAGTATACCAGTGTGCGCGATGCATACGCGAGTATTGATAAAGCGCTGGAACATTGTGGAGCCGCCGCCGCTTGCCATGTCCATATCCAGTGGATTGACTCTACGGAAATCACCCGCCGCAACGTGGCGGAAATGCTTAAGGGCTGTCATGGAATTCTGGTTCCAGGCGGATTTGGTTCCCGCGGGGCGGAAGGAAAAATTGAATGTGTGCGCTGGGCCCGCGAAAACCACGTGCCCTACCTGGGAATATGCCTGGGCTTTCAGATGGCGGTGGTGGAATATGCACGCAATGTCTGCGGCCTGGTGGACGCGAATACCACGGAATTTGCCTCCAACACTACTGCTCCCGTCATCGATACCTTACCGGAGCAGAAAAAAATTGAAGGCCTCGGCGGCAATATGCGACTGGGAGGCAAAGATGTTCTGCTGCGACCGGGAAGCAAAGTATCGCACCTTTATGGAAATGTCGATCAGGTTCGCCTGCGCTTCCGCCATCGCTACGAGGTGGAACCGCGATACATTCCGACTCTGGAAAAAGCCGGCCTGATTTTCAGCGGACACGCCCCCAAACAACCCATCATGCAAATGCTGGAATTGGCAGATTCGGTGCATCCTTACTTTGTAGCCACCCAGGCACACCCGTGCCTCACGAGCCGGCCCCTTTCACCAGATCCGCTGTTTCTGGGACTGGTGCATGCCGCCTTGAAACGGGCCTATCCGCAACTGACCCTGCAAGTTGCAGAAGCGGAGCCGTCGGCCACGGCGATATAAGTCGCGCACGAACGTATATGATCTGCTGATCAGGCCACCTGGGTTCCACAACAGTTGCGCGTTGAAAATGCGGGTTCCATCAAGCCTGGGCTTTTTCCAGCCAGCGCGAAACTCCACCGGCGATAATTCCACCTACAATAGGTGCTACCCAGAACAACCAGAGCTGCCCCAGATAGCCTCCACCGGCAAACAGGGCCGGGCCGGTACTGCGCGCCGGATTTACAGAGGTATTATCCACTGGAATCATGATCAAGTGGATCAGAGTAAGCGTCAGGCCGATGGCCACGCCAGCAAAACCGGCTGGAGCACGCGCGGAGGTGGCTCCGAGAATAACAGTAACGAAAAAGAAGGTACAAACAATTTCGCCGATCAAACAGGACGCCAGTTTATAATGGCCAGGACTAAGCGCCCCATAGCCATTGGAGGCGAACCCGCCGGTAACAAATCCTGGCTTGCCACTGGCCACCAGATAAAGCATGCCCGCAGCGGCGATGGCCGCGATCACCTGGATTACCACATACGGAAGCACATCCCGTCCCTTAAATCGACCGCCCGCCCACAGGCCAACGGTTACCGCCGGATTGAAATGGCCTCCGGAAATATAGCCCACCGCATAGATACCAGTCAGCACGGTGAGACCAAAGGCCAAGGCCACACCGGCAAAACCGATGCCTAAATGGGGATAGGCCGCCGAAAGCAAGGCACTTCCGCAACCGCCGAATACCAGCCAAAAGGTTCCGAGAAATTCCGCCGCCAAACGTCGTGTCATGCTTGTATCTCCAAAAAAAGATGTCATCGACCCAACCCTATGGAGCAATACGCTACCGTCCATAATGTCTGGAGTCAAGGCAAAAAATTGGCATCGTGCTGATAGAAATATCCCCCGGAGTCGGCCCGCTGCGGTGTGGCAGGACGGGCAGGCAGCGGAAGAGAGCCAGACCGGCCCGAGGCGTCGGCGGGTAACCTTGCAGCCCTGCTTGGTACAAATAGTACATTGCGGTATGATATGACCATGTCTCGCCCGGGTGGCGAAATTGGCAGACGCACCAGCTTGAGGTGCTGGCGGGCGCAAGCCCTTGCAGGTTCGAATCCTGTCCCGGGCACTTTTCTTTTTTTCTTATAGTTCCCCTGGTAATGTCGGGACACCGAAAGGCGGGTACGGCGTTTTGGGGGAGCGTCTGAAAATTATCCAGGACTTTGGAGATCGCTCGTCTCCGGCGGCTTTGCGTATATTACGCGAAGCGAATGGTTCCGAAATGGGAGGGCTTATGAAAGTTCAAAGGCTCGCCTACCGGCAGCCAACTGGCCCAATGCGGGTGTGATGACTGATCGGCACATTTGTAGAAATTACCATGCCATACCGCACCCTCCAGCGGAGACAAACATCCCACATACTGCTCCATCACCGTCAGTGGAATGCGGGCGGTAAGCGACCAGTTCACAGGTATGGTTATTTCCTGCTGGATCGGCCCGGCCAATGATGCATAAACTTCAATCCGGCCGCCGATTTCGGCCGACAACATGGTATGGCCACCTTCTTGAATGGGGCGTGGGCAGTAGGAGGCCAGCATGGTGCCGCAACAGTTGAATTCAAAATTAAAATAGCCTTGGCCGGGCACCGGCTCTAAAAAGGCTTCCACACACGAATCCCGGCAAACCGGGTCCTGGTAACGGGTGTGCCGGGCAATGACAAACTGATCTTGCACTGTAAAATGCAGCAACAGGCAATTCGACAGATGCGCCAGGTAAACCGCCACCTTTGGCTGGTGCTTGCTGGACCGAGCATGAAAACATGACACGGGTACCGGTGAAAGTTGCGACAACGCCGCGCCCACGCCGTTCAGGGGTAAGCTTGCCACCCCATCTGGGGCCCGCACGACTAAAACCTCCGCAGTGTCCATTGCATCCTCAAGACAGCATCATCAGCACGGATCGTCTCCCCACTCGCATTTTTGTTTACAGGTAAAATGTGGTGCACGTAGGAGGGTGCGGGCGGGCCGGAGGATCAAACGCCCGCGAAAAATCAAAGACATCATCAAAATCATGCAGGTCATCTTGCGCGGTTTTACGCAACAGTCCGTATTCCAGCATTGCAAAAACAATTCGCCCGAAATCTTGCGTACGGTGAACATTCCAATGATTCAATACCGCCCGCGCCAGAAGTCCATAACGGACGATGGCAAAATCCCGCAAGCCTATCGAAAGTTCGCGACCATTGACATGCCGCGGATTATCCGGTCCATGTTCCAACCCAGGATGAATCTGCTCTACGGTGTAAGACAGCCCGTCGCGCACAAATGCGAAAGCCTCCGGCGGATATCGACCCGTGGCCAGGGCCACCTCCGCCAAGGATTTCACCTTTGTTTTTTTCGTTGACTCAGACATTTCCAATTTCCTCGTTAGCCCGCACCCATTCTCTTACCATTATACGGTGGCGACCTAAAAATGTCCGCATGGGCTTGGCGGCGGACGGTGTTTAGCCGTCAGGGGGAGAGCGACGGGGGTTAAACATCCCGGCAGACATCGGGATAAACTCCGGGCGCGATCCCGATCACAATTCTTGCCGCTTGGTTATCGGGACAGGCGGCACGAAGAACAACGGCCGTTAAAGATATCCGCGAAGGAATGGACGGTTTGAAGGTGGTAGCTGAGGTTGCGTTCAACAAAAGCTTAACACGGCCTGAATTTACTGGCCATCCAGTTGCGACAGCCGCCAAATTCCAGTCGCCTGGTCGGCCATCTGGCTTTGTCGCCGACGGATTCGCTCGAAGGTCCAATCGTGATTATCGGCAGCAATGGCTTGCGTGGTGGAAAATTCACTCCGCCGGTAGGCTTCGCGTTTGGCTGCGAATCCGCCGTTGGCGAGCGTTCGATTGGCGGTGGCCTCCAGCAACGCCAGATTGCCTATTCGGTAGACGGCGTCCTCCTGGTCGGCCTCCGGGAAACCGCTCCAGTCGTCGGCCGGGTTTTCAGGCAGAATGTGTTCCAAGTTGTATTTTGCACTCTCCTGATCGTATTGCCGATTGCTCGCGTGAGCTTCCAATTCAAAGAGAATGTACCACGCGATCTGGGCGTTCCGCGAGGCGGTGGTTTTAAGCTCTTTCTCCTCAAAAGCCTGACGGAACTGGGAATCTGAAACATAGATGGGCTTCAAGGCACGGATGATTGCGCCGGCATCGGCCAACCGGCCCTCGGCAATCTGGTGCGCCACCGTGTTGTAGGTGCGTTCCTGCTCGTTGGTGGCCAGGCCCCCAATGACGTTATAGCGAAAGGAAATGATTGCGCAGGCTCGGAGGATCTGGGAGAAGGCCGCGTCTGCGGACTGGTTCCCCGCCAGGAGTCGGCGGGCCGCCAACAGCATCGGCCACCCCTGCCGTACCGAAAACATTTTCATCTGTCGGATGTATTTTCGTTGCTCGGTATTCCACACGTTGTCATCCGGGTTGGGAAGCGCGGCATAGGTATCGACATCATCTTCCATCTGACGGACCAGTTCGAAGACGGCAGCTTTATCGCGGGTCTGATCACGAATGGTCTTGAAAAGGTCTCCCTCGCGGACCAATTTTTTTCGGCTGTTCCAGTGGGTGCGAAGAAAATTGGGAAAACTTTCGCTGCCCAGCCGGCCAACCATGGATTCCCAGCGTCGTTCCAGTGCTTCAATCTCGCTCTGGTGCGGCGCGGCGCGGGCCACCACCGAAAAGAGGTAGTTTTTAAGCAGATCTGTGGGAGAAAGCCGAACTCCGCGGGCATTGAGTGTCTCGAAAACCCGGAAGGCATTCAGTTCGTCGGTGACCGTTACCACGGTGAAAAAAAGCCTGTCCGAGAGACTATCCACGAACTGCGCCAGCCTTGCGCCGTCGCGCGCCGTCGCGTACGTTTCGCTTACCTTGCGGGACAGCCACTCAAAGGCCTTGCGGAGCAAGTGTTCCGAGGAACGCAGCCTCCGCTGCGGCAACCTCTGAAGCGGTACGATGTAATCTCGGTAATAGCCGTCGTTATTGCGGTTCAGCGTGAGCTTCGATCGCGGCACCAGAGTTACCGGGTCTACATACCCAATGTAGATGTTTTGCAGTTGCTCGATGCGTTTGCGATTTTTTTCGGCATCCACGCCATCGTCTGCCAGCGTCTGCAAAGCCCTGATAACCGCGATCGCCAAAAGGCTAAGCGTTGTAAGCCGCTGCTGGCCATCGATGATCTCGAACGTCTTGCTGTCCTTTGATTGCAGCACCAGATAACCCATGTAATGGGCTGTTTCTCCTCCCTCGGACATCAGGCCCTGAATGTCCTGCCACAGGTCATCCCATTGGTCCTCGGCCCAACTGTAATCGCGCTGGAATCGCGGTACTACATAGGTTGTGCCGTTACCGAAAAGCTGCCGCCAGGTCTGATTTGCGGTATTGAAGGTTATTCCAGGCATAAGCGCTCCTTGTTGATACCGGCAGGTTCCATCGACCGTGAGTCAAAAACCAGCCACGTCACAATCATACCTATGATAACACCATTGCGCCTTGAATTCCTTTGGAACATCCCTGATTGAAGAAGCGGGAGACAGAGGGATCCATCGCAGCTGCGACGGCGAGACGGGAGCATGGCGACAACGACTTTGTATCGCTGGGGCACCAAGGATGGGTGGTGCTGGGCTGCGACGGCGTGGGATGCGGCATCAAGCCGTACACTTTGGCGGACTATTTTCATTGTCGTGCACGTGCGCAGCCCGCGGCAGTGCCGGTTCGAGGTGCCGGGCGAAATTCTCTGGTGACAGCGGCTCGCCGGTAGGATCCAGGAGAAAGAACTCGAGTTGGGGATTGAAATCAATCTCGGCATCCAGGCAGCCCGAGGTTAACAGACGGCTGGATTTAGGTAACAATATTCTGCCGACCGGAAGCGATAGACCCGTCGCCTGGCACATAAGCCGGACGCGATATTGGTATAGCCGGTTGGCTTGGTCCCGGACGTGGTTCAGGTCTGGCCAATTCCAGATGGCGTACTGGCGGACGTACGCGAATAACAGCAGATCGGCCTCACATTTGCGCAGGCCAGAATGGCGAACCATGTTGTGGGCACGTTGATAAAATATATTGTCAGCCGCGGTCGCGGCGATGGATTTTTCGACATGGGCCAGTTTTTTTCCAATATGGGCAGCAGGGCCTTGGCAAAGGGCCGACGGCTTCGCGGGGCCGCGGCCAAGACAGCCACGGGTCTGCGCCGAAGGTCATGCACCGGATGTTCCAACAAAAACCGGTGCTCTGTCCAGCCATTATGTGCTGTAAAATCAACGGGATTTGCGTCTTGACGGCAGTTTCTTCCTCGTGGCTACTTTTACGCCACGGTTGGGAAGCGCCTCCGG
>JAJZNX010000214.1 GCA_021852275.1 Planctomycetota bacterium
CGGCCATCAGCAGATTAATGAAGGGCCGCTTGACCACAAATACCGGTGAAAGCAAAGTCCCCGTTGCCTGCACGCCGGTTGGCCCGGCAGCCGATGAAGCAAATCCCCGCCCCATGTAGCCCTTCAGGTGGTTGTCGTGCGCGGGGTTGCGGTATCCCACCACGGGATTGCGATCGGGACGAGAGCCAAAGGCCGTTCCGGTGGTGGTCCAACCGCCCCAGGTGTGGCCTTCAAAGCTCGCAAACACCACCGGCGGACGCGGTGTGCCGGTCGGCTTAAAGGCGGGAATGTCGGCGCTCTGCTGACAAAATAACAGCCCGTGTCGGCGTGTAACCGCAGCGCGATGCGTACCGCCCGGTGGAAATACTTTGGCGCTCTGAAGCCCGGTGCAATTTTGGATCCAACCGCCGATGGTTACAGTAACCGGGCGGCTGGTGATGTTGGCCAGGCGGTAATGTGCGATGATCACCGGCAGTCCGGAGTCTTTAGCATCCAAAGGAATGAAGGGTGAAAAAGTTTTCAGCGTGATCGTCAGTGGGTACTTTTTGCCGTGAAACTTGACGGTGCCGAGAGGATACTGGCCCTCAAATGAGATGTCATGAAAACCGCGGCGATCGAGATAACGCAAACCTGCCCCCGGGCCATGCTTAATCCACAGCGCAAAGCCCTGCCTTAGGGTCGAAATCTGAGTTAATGGCCTGGCATATCGGCTGCTCGTGGTGATGTCGGTGGGTTTGATGAGATCCCAGCGCCAAAACTTGCCATCGCCGCCAAGATATACCATGCCGGTGAAAAGCCCGTTGATCGGCATGCCGATATACTTCAATGAGCCTGACCGGTAAATTGTGGGCGTACCGCGGGCCGTGAGCGATTGAATCCACCCGGATGGGTAATCTTTTTTTGCAGGAATCAGTTTCTCAAATTTTTCCCGCGACTTTATTTGCTGTACGGACAATGCCGATTCCCGGATTGCTCGCACCCAGGCAGGTATCGCAGGATTAGGCATAGCCGCCCGGTTGACCGCACCTGCCACCATCGCATGACCGCACACAAGCACGCTTGGAACAATTAGCCGGCACGTGGCTCTCAAGACTGATTTTCCTAAGCCCAATGCAGGCGCTGATTCCTGCATGCTTGCTACTTTCATCAGTTATCCTTTCATGAGTTTATTATTTTTGGTTCAATCCAGGCGATGTATCAAGAGTCGAATATCGTGGAACATATTCCGCTGATTTTATACGATTGTGGAACAAAGATAGTTTTCTGTCAAGTCGCTTCTGCGCCGGTTGCATGACACGACTGTTGAAACAGGCAGTTTAAATGGTTTCGGTGATAGCAGTGCCCGCTGGCGTGGCCCGTTTCTCAAACCGGGCAAGATTCAGGCGGTGATCAAAAGCGCCCGGGAGACGCGTGGTGTGCCGGTAGGAGTTGGGGAAGGCTATCAGATAGCGGAAATTGCCCGGCGGATGTTGGAGATCAAACGGCGGATGGAAAAGCACCGCCGTGCGTTGAAAGAGGATGGAGAGCATTTGCCTGCGGTGAGGATGGCGGGACAAGTGTTGGGGCCGGTAACGATGGCGGTGTTATATCTGGAGTGGGGGAGGATGCGATATGTCGCCGCGAACAATCGCCGGCTACGGTTTGCTAACTACGGCTCACATACAGGGCGAAATCATATGGATTATGCTCCATGAATTTTCGGAATTTTCCACGGGCAACTCCCGCGAAAATGTCCCACATGTGGATTTTTAAGTAAAAAACGGGGGTGCTATTTTGGCGTCCTATGTATGATGTTTCATATGATTTTGCCCGGGGCCCACATTGACATGGGCGACTATTTGACAGCGGTCGCCGTTTATTATATGTTAGTTTGAAAACTATCATACAAATAGGAGATTAGGTATGGATATCCCGCTGAATTTGGCCGACTTTGGTCAGGCTTTGCGAAATCGCCGCCATCAACTTGGCCTTACGCTTGACGCTTTGGCTCACACCACCGGCATCAGCAAGCCCTACTTATCCAACATTGAAACTGGGCGATGCTCCGGGCCTCCATCACCCGAAAAGCTCACCAGCCTCGCCGCAGCGCTGCAACTCGACGGTATTAGACTTTTGGAACAGGCGGATTGGTTGCGAATGCCGGCTTCCATTCGCCAGTTATTGCCCGACGAACCGCCGCGCCGGGCTGATGGCTCCATCAACCTGGATGCCCTCCTGCATCTGTTTGGCCCAGGTACAACTCACAGCCTCGCTGCGGTGGCGGCCGCGAAACCGCCGATTCAACCGCCAATCGCTGCGGCGGATCTGCAGGCGGTGCCCCTGACCCGGATTCCACTGATCAACCGTGTGGCCGCCGGTAAGCCCAGTGAATATACCGATCTGGATTATCCCGTGGGCGTGGCGGATGCATACGTATCCGCGCCGGCTGTAACGTCTGATTCCATTCCCGCCGCCAAAACTCCTGCCGATCCGAAGGTGCCAGCCGATTCCGACATGTTTGCCCTGCGAATCACCGGCGATTCCATGGAGCCGCTGTACCGGCATGGCGATATTGTGGTGTTTTCCGCCCGTGAAACGCCCTGTGATGGCGACGATTGCCTGGTGCGGCTGGATGCCCAGGAAAACTTCTCCACCACCTTCAAACGCATCCAATTTATTCAGGATGCCGCTGCCGGAACCTCCAGCCAGGTTCACCTGGTACCGCTGAATTCCGCCCATGCCACACGCACCGTCAACCGGGAAAGCATCACCGGCATCTATCCGGCACTCTGGCGCATCTCGCCGGCTCCGCGGGCCAAAGATAGCCGTGGTGCCGGCGGCAAACGCCGCATTCAACGCCAGACCCCGATGAAATCCCGGACCGAACCTTCCACCGGTCCCGTGTCTGCGCCATCCCCTGCACCCGCATCTGGTGATTCCGCATCTCCCGCACCACCCGACTCCGAAGCCACCAGCAGGGTGGCACTGGAATGTGATTGAGTCATTGGCATGAATAAGCAGCCGCGACAGCCCTACTTTTGCCCCATGCCGGCTTTCACCACCGCCAGGGCTGCACGTGCTTTTTCAACGATAGAGTCAATATCCGCCGACGTATGCACCAGGCTTACAAACCACGCTTCAAATTGCGATGGGGGAAGCATGACGCCGGCGTCCAGCATCTGCTTGAAAAACACCGCGTAGGCCCGCGTGTTGCAGCTTAACGCCTGGGCATAATTGTTGATGCTTTGTCCCGCGGCCGGGGCGGCACTGGGCAGAAAAAATGGCGTAAGCATGCTGCCACGGCGCTGCACCGCCAGCGGCACGCCTGTTTCCGCAGCCGCACTGACCAATCCTTCCTGTAATCGCTGGCCCAGCAATTCCAGTTGGCTATAGGCTTGCGGCGCCTGCAGCAGCCGCAGCGTTGCCGCACCCGCCGCCATGGCTAACGGATTGCCGGAAAGCGTACCGGCCTGATAAATCGAGCCGGCCGGCGAAATATGATCCATCAATGCCGGACGGGCCACGTATGCCCCCACCGGCAATCCGCCGCCGATAATTTTCCCCATGCAGGTGATGTCGGGCCGGACCGCTTCCTGGCTTTGCACCCCGCCCCAGGCCACCCGAAAACCGGTCATCACTTCATCAAATATCAAAAACGCCCCATACTGGTCGCACAGCCGACGCAATTCCGCCAGGTAGCCAGCTGCCGGATTTACCACCCCTATGTTCCCCAGCACCGGTTCAATAATGAGCGCGGCAATTTCCCAGCCATGAACTTTAAACTGCTCCCGGGCCGCGGCCACATCGTTAAAGACCATCAGCAGGGTGTTTTCCACCACACCCGCCGGAATGCCCGGACTGCTGGGAGTGCCGTGGGTGGTAGCCCCGCTGCCCGCCTGTACCAGCAGGGCATCCACATGGCCATGATAACCACCGGCAATTTTGACAATCAGCCGCCGGCCCGTTGCCCCGCGCGCCAGCCGAATGGCGCTCATCACCGCTTCAGTGCCGCTATTGACAAACCGGACTTTGGAGTTGGATCCCATGGCGTCGGATATCATTTGTGCCAGGTCCACTTCCCCGGGGGTGCAGCAACCGAAACTGGTGCCCCGGCTCATCTGTTTGGCCATCGCCGCCCGTACGGCCGGATGAGCGTGGCCGGCAATCAGCGGGCCGTAGCTCATCACCAAGTCAATGTAGGAATTGCCATCCACATCGGTCAGATAGGCCCCCTGTCCGGATTTGATAAACACCGGCCCCAGGCCCACGCTTTTGAAAGATCGCACCGGGGAAGATACACCTCCGGGCATAAGCTGCAGCGCTCGCTCGAAAAGCTGCTGGGATTTTTTATAACGATTATCCGATTTTTTTTGTGTGGCCATGGGGGCTAATTTAACCGATTCATAGTTTTTTTTCGACGGGGCGGGGTACCGTGGCCGGGGATGTCCGCGGGGCAGAACACAGTTCGTTGTAGCCGGCGATGTCCTCATCGCCGCGGCCCGGATTGGCCAACGCCGCGGTTGGAGGGGCCCAACCGGAGAATGCGCGATGTGGCGTTTCGTTTTATCAATGATTTGACCGGTGTGCGATTGCTCCGTTGATTTTCGCCACGGCGGGAGGAGCCCCGCCGGCTACGGGGTGGGGCTGTGGAAAGGTTTTACAAAAGACCAATGCTGCGGCTTCAGGCCAGCTTTTACCGGGTTGTTCTCGACGTATGCAATTGCTTCCTGGAGGTGGCGGGCGGACACCGCCTGGTTCCAGTTTCCCCTTGCCCACACGCTTGGCAGCGGCGACTGGCCGGCGAACGGGTGAATTCCTTCGTGTATCAGGCGCATGGTGGCCGCCCGTTTGAGATACCCCAGGACTGTCGCAATTTCCATCCTGCCACGAGCCACCACCAGATGTACGTGATCAGGCAGAATGGCGCACGCAAAAATTTGATACTGGCACAATTCCACCGCGGCGGTAAAACCTCGTCCGATGGCCCGTGCCTGCATCCCGTTGAAACGCACCGGCGGACGGTTCAGCGCTGCCTTGGCGGCGAGCCTCGCGAACGTATCGTGCGGAACCTCGGCCAATGAGCGACGGCTGGAGGTTTTGATCGGTGGTCCACCGGCGCAAAACAATGCGTCAGAGAAAACCTTTTCGGACCATGATCCGCGCGGGTCGTTGGGCAACCAAAACCCATAGGCGGAAAGCACACAGTGGTCGGCAACCACGGTAGCCATAACATCTCCAAACATCCGGCACTTGGGAATATTACCAGCCAATGTGAATCCGCGAAACCGCCACGGCCCGGATTGAACATCACAGTGGCCCGGATTGACCAACGCTGCGGTTGGAGGGACCCAACCGGATAATGCGCGTTGTGACGTTTCGTTTTATCAATGATTTGACCGGTGTGCGATTGCTCCGTTGATTTTCGCCACGGCGGGAGGGTCCCCGCCGGCTACGGGGTGTGCGTGGCGGTACGTGTGGTTGTAGCCGGCGATGTCCCCATCGCCGCGGCCCGGTTTGGCCAACGCCGCGGTTGGAGGCCAGCGGCGGGCCAGCACTCAGGTAGGCAATTCTTGGACTGAATCTTTTCGGCAGGCGGGAACGCCTGTTCCACATTAAAACGAAAGCGGCCCGGGCTTTCGCCCGGGCCGCGGTTTTAGGTTTTTACAATTTTAGATGTGGGTATTACCAACTGCCGTTGTCAACATCGCGAACGGGAGCCATCCACACATCCCAAGATTCGATCGCACCGGGGTTCCAACTGGCAAAAGAAGCGGCACTACCTGTTGAGCCACAAGCAGTACCGCCGAGGGTGGGGCTGGCAGGAGCAGCGCTATTGCCATAACTGTAGATGGAATCGGAATTTTCGCCCACGTAGGGGTTGTTTTCCCATACGACGTGGTCGTCGCCGAAGCCTACATTTTGGCCATCACCGGCGTGGTTGCCGGAATTAAAAATGTAATCACCATAGGAGTTGCCCAATGGCAAGAGCGGATCACGGGCCAAGGTGCCGCCCGTGTTGTCATCGGCGGGTGCCATATCCGCGGCCAAGGGCAAATCGGAGGTGGTATTGTTCATCCACCAGCCGCCGATGGTTCCGGTTTGAGCCGTCCATGGGAAATCAATGGAATAACTTTCGCTATTGCCGATGCCCGATGTGCTGTTGTTGACAATGCCAAAATTGGTGAAATAATCACTGCTGGCATTGTACAACTGCGATGGCGTGGTGGCATAGGGATCCGATGGGCAGATGAAGCTTTTTACAGTCATCTGGCCATTAAGAGCCAACAGCCACATGGAAGCCAGCGGTGAGTTAATTATGGTGCTATTGCTGGAACTGAACAGATACTGGGCCGCCGCGGTGGGCGTAGTATAGCTCGATGATGTGCTGGTCAGATATGGCGAGTTTGCATATGTAAGGGCTGTTGTGCCCTTGGCCGTTGGGAACATCTGACTGTTGTCCTGGGCGTAGATGATCATGGATTGGATCAAGCTACGAATGTTGACCGAGCAGACGGCCCGGTTGGCCAGTTCCCGGGCTTTCGCCAGGGCTGGCAGAAGGATGGCGATCAAGAGCGCGATGATCGATATGACCACGAGCAACTCGATCAGGGTAAATCCCGATCTCCGTGATGTTTTCAAGGTTACCGGGACAGGCCCACGATGATGTTTTTGACGATTCCGCATGGAATGTCCTCCTTATAAGAGCCACTATGTCCGGAACACCAGAGCCTGGCGCTACTTTCGTCAACCGCATAACCTATTGGCCGGCATTGCTGACTATAATGTATGGATGAGTCCGCACCTTGCTGGGGGCACAGGCCGCACGACCTGAAAACGCCCCGGGCAGCGTACCCGGACATTCGTGCCACTGGGCAAAATTACGCTCGTCTCTATCCCTGATTTATAAATTATACGGCTTGGAGGGCAATACTGTCAAGCACCCGCTGCAAGCCATAAGCTCCCGCACGCTCACGGACCCTGGCCAATGGATTTTGCCCCATTGCCTGGGCCGCTACTCTATCCCACTGTAAAAATTATACCTGATTTACGACGAGCTTGTCAAGGGGGTGGAAAACGCTGGTAATGTATAATGTCCCATCACTCATCGCCGCGACCAGAACTGAAATTAGTGCCACGGCGGGAGGGACCCCGCCGGCTACAGTTTGCCCACTGAGGCCCATGTCGACATTCGCCACGGAGGCTCGGAAGTCCTATTTTTCTGTTATCGGACTATTGGTCGGGATTTGTCCGCGTTATAAACCAATGTGCATGCCAAAGTTCGCCGTAGCCGGCTGGGCCCCTCCAGCCGTGGCGAATCCCAATGATGCAATCGATTACGGGTTCAACCACCGATGAATTAAAATGCCACAGACCGCACTTTTCGGCGATGTCCTCATTGCTGCGGTGAATGCTGGCCAATACCGCTTGCCAACCATGTTCCCGGACCATCGCCGGGGAAACAATCCTTGGGCTGAATGTTTTGGCAATCTGCAGTACTTGTTCCAGCCCGGTCCCGAAGGCTTTCGGGACTTGGCCGGGCGCAATGTGTTTACTGATGTGGCAAGACACCGAACGGGCTAACCCCGCCTGCAGGTCAGCGCCCAGGGGAACAATCCCATTTCCGTATGTATTTAGAATGTTTGCCCAATGGCTATTGCCGGTCTGCTGCCGTGGGTCTGTGCCCAAGTCGCGGTTTTTAGGTTAGAATTTTAAGCTGACTTTGTCGGGAAGCTTTGTGGAGCATGCCGCCCTGCTGCAATTTGGTCCGCATATTTCGCCCTTGCTTGGTTGGATGCTCGCCGCCGTTGGTGTGCTGGTGGTGGGCATTGCCAAATCCGGGTTTGGCGGTGGGTTGGGTATTGTGGGGGTGGTGATGTTTGCCCTGGCGTTTGGAGCCCAGCGCGGCAACGCCATTTTGCTGCCCATTCTGGTGGCCAGTGATGTTTTTTCCGTGTATTACCACTGGGGCAGTTGGGATATGCACGTACTCAAGCGGCTGGCCCCCGGTACACTGCTGGGCATTTTGATTGGATCGGTGATTTTGCTCTCGGCGGTGCGCACCGTTACAACGGGCCAGGTTGCCGCGGACCCGGCAGGCACCTTGGCCCGCGCAACTGCCGGATCTGCCGGTGCGGCTTCGGCGGCCAAGCCCGTGGCCGTGGCAGGAACATCAGGCCGCTCTAACCGCCCGGAAAAATCCATTCACGTACTGGACTTGATTACCGGCATTTTAAGTATTGTTTACGTACTGCTGGACCAGGTGCGGGCCAGGTGGGCACCGCGCTGGCATCTTAAGGCGGATTATAAAAATGGCATGGTGGCGGGATTGGCGGTGGGAATCACCTCCACCCTGGCCAATGCCGCCGGGCCTATTTCTGCCATTTATCTGCTGGGCCAGGGGTTGGCGCGGACCACGTTCATCGGCACCACAGTGCTGTATTTTCTGGCTGCCAATACGGTGAAACTTATTCCCTATTCCCTGATTCCGGGGTTGATCAACTGGCATTCGCTGCTGATCGGGCTGTATTTTTTGCCCCTGGTTCCCGTGGGTACGGGTATAGGTAAATGGCTGTCGCATCGTATGGATGACCGCCGATTTCGCACCATCATGCTTTCCATAGTGCTGGTAACCGGCATACAACTGTGCCTGGAAGCCATCACCGGAATTTCCCTTCTGCATTTATTGGCCCGATGATGGCGGCTATCAACCGCGGCACCCCACGGTGTGGTTACATGGTGCGTTACATGGTGCCGTGGGCTTTCATTGCTGCCGGTGCAGTCATCGGCTTATGCCATTTTTTCTTGTTCCATTTTTTATGAGCCTTCCAGCCATGGTGAAAATGTCCATGATGATGCAGCATCATGAATTTCACCGGTTGGAGACATTCCAGCCGGCCCGTTTTGGCATTGAAGACAAACCGGTAAAGGCCGGGATGCAAGCCAATGGCCATGGCGGCCTGGCGGGACATCATGATGCGATGCATCATCATCATGCGACGCATCATCATACGGTGCATCTTCATCATGTGATGCACCATCTGGTTATGGTTCATCGCGCGGTGGTGCATATTGTTGCGGCCCATCTTGCCGGCGTGGCGCCCATTCATCATGGGTTTGCCGTGGTGTTTCCAACTATGCTGATTCCAGGCCATGGGGCCTTGCATCGGGCCACCGGCGGGCATCATTCGCCCCATCATCCCCGGCATCATGGGGGCCATCATGGGCACGGCGGTGATGGCACGAACGGGGGGTGGCTCGGTCAGGTGGCCTTTGGCGTTAATGCCCAGCAGTTCCCAGCCATTGGCCAGAACAATGGAATTTTTGGAGTGGCCTAAGCCACCCTTGAGATCAGCAACGTAGGGGTGGCTGTAATCGGGCAGGTAAATAATTTGCAGGCAAAGGACGCGCTGTTGGGCCATCATCGGCATCTGTGGCGGCATGGGGTGGCCACCCATCCAGCGCTTCATCATGGGTCCATGCGGCTTTCTGTCGGCAAGTTTGCCGTGGGGACCTTTGCCGTGATGATCGCGATCTGCAAAGTGTCGGCCATGGCCGTGTTTCCAGCCCTTGTGCATGGCCATGGGGCCGCGGTGTCCCGGCATTCCTTGTGGGTGCGGGCCGGCCCGCATGAGCATCATGGGTTGCGGGTGCATGGGCATTTGCGTAACCAGCAGGTAAGGCATAGGCTCAAAGAACCGCACGCCGGAAATGGATGGATTGTTGGCTTGGGCCACAGACACCGGATGCACCTGCACCGTGCTGCAACCGCCTATCAGGCCACCGACAAGGGCAATGGACGCCAAACCCAGAATTTTACGAAGCTGCATGATGAACTCCTTGTGCCAAAGAATAAAAAAACGCCACGCAGGCGACTATGCCATAATAGTTGTACGCGGCAACAACGTTACAGTTGCACAAAATCGGTAAAATGATAAAAAAAAGCCGCGGCGGTCGGGGGGCAGCCGGGGGGGCTCAATTTTGGCCGTACCTGCGGGGCATATAGCCGGCGATGTCCCCATCGCCGCGGCCCGGATTGGCCAACGCCGCGGTTGGAGGGGCCCAACCGGCTACGGGGTGTGCGTGGCGGTACGTGTGGTTGTAGCCGGCGATGTCCCCATTGCCGCGGCTGGAGAGACCCAGCCGGAGAATGCGGGGCGGGTTCTAACCGGCGGGGACAGCTTCCGTAAGCAGGATTTGGTCCGCAGCCTGTTGGCCGCCCGCGTCGCATTGCGGCAGTTCGGGTACGTAAACGTAGCTCGGATCGGCGATTTGCCGGCGATGGATGGACAGCAGATGCTTCCAGGTGGCCAGCAGCCCGTGTGGGGCAGGCGGTAAATCATGACAAATCGCGGCCCGCAGCTTGGGCAACTGGTAAAACGGAACGGCCGGGAACATATGATGCTCAATATGATACTGCATGTTCCAATAGAGGAAGGCGGGCAACCACGAACAAGTGTAAGTGCGGCAGCAAAGCCGGAAATCCGACACATCCGGGGCCAGGCCAAAATGCTGCGGGCTGCCACACAAAAATATCAACCAACCGCAATATTGCGTTCCAAAGGTAAAAACAATAATGAAAAACCAATGCCCGCTGAGGATGAACACAGCGGCCAGAGCCGTATGGCCCAACAGCACCAAACGCGCCCACTGGCGGTGCTTCCGTCGCAATTCCGTATTGGCTTCCGGCAGGATAAAGCGGTACCAATCGCCATCGATACTTCCCGTGGCCCACTGGGCATAATTTTTGAAGAGTTTCCATGTGCTCACGGGGTTCCACGCCAGCAGGCCAAGCCAAAATTGCCAATCTTTGAAACTGAACTTCTGCGGCAGAACAACCTCCCCGTCATAATCCTTGTGTACGGTCAATTGATGGTGTTTGCCGTGGCTGGGCCGGAACCAGATATAATCGCTCCAACTGATAAACGAATAAAGCTTCAGGAAAAATTCGTTCCAAAACTGGGTTTTGAAAGGAGTTTTATGGACCAGCTCGTGTATGGCCACCAGCCCGGTAAACTGGGCAAACGTGCCATGCAGGAACAAAGCCACCAGCAGCAGCGGTACCGACCAATACCAGTTGGCCACGGTGATGTTGGCCCAGGCCAGGCAGGCCAGCGTCGCGGTGGCCACAAACAGGCCCAGTTGGCAGATCACCTGGCGGAAGCCCTGCCAGTCGCTCTTGCGGGTCAAACCGGCGAGAACCTGCTTATCAATCTTACAACGATACCAGGTGATTCTCGCGTCGTTGCGAAATTTGGTCACAGGTTCCATCGGCAAGATTCCGTTTGAAGAATTCGGGTCGCTACGCCATTGACCATTTTATACTGGCGCTGCGCAAGTACCAACTTCCATTTTGTTGCCCGGAGGGCTTGGCACCGGCACGTTTACGCTTACCGGCGGTTGTAGCCGCACACCTGTCGTCCGCAGGCGTCCTCTCCGGGGCAACAATCGGCCACTGGGCCGCAAGGGCGGACACCCCCATGAAACCTTCTCCCAAGGGGGGCATATTGGTGGCACCGCCTCCGATACGGATCCCGGCCGATATTATGGCGCATCATTCGGAAGGTCGGAACGATTCCGACGCCTCTATCTGTATAATTATCGCGTTTAGGGTTAAAATAACGGGCGGTTGGCGCAAGGTAAAAATTACCCCCAAACTCACGACAATCAGGTCGAACCGGCGTGGCCGGCAAACAGGGTCGAGGATGGATTAATAGCAGATGATAATTCGGCTTTCACATCGTCTAAAAGCGCAACTCAATGTCGGCTCCTTATCGGCCGCGCCTTTGGATGGGGACATCTACGCCGACTGGTCTGCCCGCAGCTTTACCGCCGATCGAGCTCGGTACATTCTGCTCAGCCACACCCGCTCGCTCTATTCGGTCGTCATGTTTGGCTGTGGTATCACACATGAAGGCCTGTTCATCAGCCGTGCTCTGGACAGCATCCGCGAATTTATGTCAGAGGATGGCTTGGGCCTGATCTACATGAACTTCCTGGCACCTGCCACGGCATTGGTGGGTTTCCGCAAACCTCTGAACAAATCAGTCACTGGCTCGATGAATGAACTCGAAGCAACCGCGAAGTTCTACCTTCAAACGGGAGAATGGTCACCGTTTGCCGTGGGCTTTAAGCTCAACGAAACACTGTTCTCGGCTCTTGCCCTCCCCGGCACCGGCAACTATGCCACGCCGCGCGAAGCGCTTAAGCGCTTGGGACTAAGCCATCCTGCAGGCTCCAGCGCGTAGCCCCGCGCCGGCAGCAAGGAAGAATTCGCCGACTATCCGTTTCGGGTTCTCGCGATTTTACCGACGGCAGAGAGGAGGAATAACGCAGCGGAGCGGATGCTCTTAATTGATCCATCAATCAAGACGATGGTCTGGCTGACGACAATGCCGGAGATGCTGCGTGATCCGTTGGGGCCAATCTGGAATACGGCCGGGGGCTACGGCCTGTACCTGAAACAACTGCACATGGCCCAGGCGGGTGTGCGCACCTTGATTGACGCGAATTTGTGGCCGACGCCGCGGGCGTTAGGGTTTTTGGCCAGCTTCTTCACATAAACATCAGCGCTGCGTGCAACAGCCTGATTTTGTTCAGTCAGTTCCATGCTGGTGGGGGATTCAGCGCTGATCCCGGCTCGCGATCCCGGTACCGCTTTCGCCAGCCAAGCCTGTGCCTTGCGCACCGCGTGATTTGAATCACGTCCGCGTGTTTTGTTGTGTTAGGAACCGGGCAAAAATAACTTCGCGCTTTCCGGCTGGCCCTTTTGGCCTCCAGCTTCGTTGTTCGCTCGTTACAGACCCACTGCCGGGGTATGCGCCTCGCTCACGCCTCGCCAGCGGCCAAAATTTCTGCGCCCTAAAA
>JAJZNX010000142.1 GCA_021852275.1 Planctomycetota bacterium
ACACCCGTATAAAACACAGGGTGTGCAAAAACTCATCCTGCAATCGTGATTTCCAATGGATTCGACCATTTACACTCCTGAAAAATGGCAAAAGTCGAGTTTAGCCAGCACTGCTGAAGGCGGTATATTTTCCACCGCAGCTATTTACGCATTCACGCTGTAGCGCACCGGCGGAGGAGACGGAGAATATTCCACAACGGACATCGATAAATAACTAAAAGTAATCCCCATGACCAAAGAAACCAGTGGGTTACATCAGCCTCTTGCATTCGGCCCTGATTACACCGAGGGCTACGCTGTTGTTGATAAACTGGCCAGCGGAGACGCAATTATGGGGTACTCAAGCCAAATTTTCGGCGGGTTGGACGCAACAATAAAATCATTTCATGGATACTCTTACGGGCGTTACGCAGTAGGTTGTTCCCTCCCAATGTACTGAATTTAGAATCCACCCCCATGCGTTCCATGCGAAAATAGCGCGCCGCCAATGTTGCTACGGTTTTACCGGATAATCCATTGCTGCATTCCCCTGCGGGGAATGTTACAATTACTGTACACCCTATTTTGGATAAGGACCACAAGAGCTTCTCAAAAGCGCCCATGGATTCACCTTTGCGGCTAAACGCCGATGCGGGCCGCTCCGCCGGTGGCGGGTAGCGCCCAACACCGGATACTGTGCCGCACTGCCCGCGAGCGATGGTTTCAAGCACATGGTAAAAGCGACTATAATGCACGCCAGCATAGGGCGGGTCGATAAATACCAGATCGTCTCGAGCAAGGTTGGCCGCAATAGCAAGTGCGTCACCAACAGAGGTCTTGCCTTGCACCTGCGCATGCAAGGAGCAGATTTCAACGAGCGCCTTCTCGACATAGGAAAATATATCCTTCTTCCACGCCTCTTTAATATACATCCCCGCTGTTTTTGTCGGCTGGAACGGCTGCGCAGTGTGCCCAGGGGCCGCAGCACAATTGCTGGCAGCAATAAGCAGCGCCGCGAGGCAGACTTCGCGGTCGGCCCCTTCCGCCGGAAGCGATTGCATTAACGCATCGATCGCGATTGCCTGTGATGGGCTATAATAATGGCCACCGTAGGCCCGGAAAATAACTCCCGAACCGGCAGTACCACAGAGCGTACGCGCACGGCCCGTCCACTCGACCTGGCAAAAGCCCATGGAATCAAGCGCCTTTGCCTCCCTCCAATACGGAGTAGTTTGGCACGCCAGTTCGGCTGGCGCCACAAACAAGGATTTCAGACGATAGGGCCGCACCCCACTTGTCCTACCAATGACCGCTCGTGCCAAGGCTGCAGCGTATTCCTGAATATCAACCGCAAGAACGGGATTACTAGATTTATTACCAACGAACCATGAAACGACACCAGAGCCACAGAAAAGGTCCACAAAACGCGAATGCCTTGGCACCTCCCGGTGTAGAAGTTCTCCAAGGCCGTTACCCAACATCCGCCGCTTTGATCCCATGTATTTCACGTTAGATTCCGATCTGGCTAAGGCCATTTGTTTCATCCGGGATTTGGAAATTCGTCCATTTCGCAGCCCACAAGGGGGCTCGGGCCGTCTTCCAAAACCAATTATGTTCGCCAAGAATATCGTCCAGATTTTTACGAAAATGCACCAATCGGTGATATGCAATTAATTGGACGTTATCGACATCCGGAAACTTGCTCACTTTCGGAATTTGTGGCGGGCTAAAATTAATCAGCGAGAGCCGATCCAGTCGATCCTGCAACCCCGCCTCTGTGAGCGGGTTAAATTGCGGGAAATTTCCAATATGGTCATGATAATTCGCTTTCTCGCGATGGGCGCAATCGGAAGCGTCTATTCTATGGGTATTTCGCACAAATAAATTGCTTGATGCCAATTCGCTTTGGGCGTTCACCTCCTTCCAATAGAACTCATGTTCTCTGTGCCCACCATCCTTGGAATCAAATTTGCATGAAAAGCCTCCGGACTTGCTGGAAATATCGAGCCGGACAACCTTCTTAATCCTGAAAACCTGGAAGACCCCAAGCAGGTGGGCGTAGGCCCTGACTGTGTAATGGCTGGAATAATACCCTGCTACCGAGGCCCAGAGCGGGCTGGTTTTGGTTAGCGCGGCGGAAACCAGGAAACTGTGGACCGCGCGCATCCACATGTCGACGGACGCCGTTGTAAACATTGCTGCAATATTCGGCTCAACCGTGATAACAGGCTGGCTATTGTTTTCTTTAAAGCGATTGGAAAGCGCGTCGGACAACATGGAAGCTGCTGGCTTTTGGGGTGAATTCTTTTTCGTTAGGATATCAAACGCTATTTCAACGCGTCTGTTAAAGTCAACCGGTTCATTCATGCTTTTGCTAACTCCTGCTGGATACTAGAGCGGTTCTTTGTGGCCAATTCAGCTACCCTACCAAGCTCCATTTTTCCGATTGATTGCGAAGTTTCGTTTACGGCTGCCCACAAAAAATCCCGGAATCGGGCCAAACCGCCGCTACCAAGAAATCCTTTTTCCTTAAAATCGCTCTTCTCAAGAAATGCCCCATTCTTTAGCATGCCCGCACGGCCCATTACTTCTCGTAGCCAGGCGACCAACTTTTTATGCGCATTCCCAGAAACAAAATCGCTTTTCTCCCTTCTGCACACCCAGAGACACGCCGGAATCAATGTCAGAAATGAGACCAACACCCGCCCCTGGTAAATGACGTTTCCGGGCCGGAGCGGCCCGTTTTTCGGGCCTTCTCCATGCCTCCGCCCACTGGCCTCAAGCCATGCATCGAGACATTGAGCCAAAAAGATCGCCTGCCCGTCGAGGCTCGTGATCTTCGATCGGGCTAGGTCAGGGAGGATATCCTCAATCGCCGAGTTCAGCGTGGCCAAGGTGATGACATCCGGCATACCATAGTGTATTCCAGGAATTTGAATCATACCCACGAGAGGGCCGATCTCAAGCATTAATTTGCGTCCAAGGTCTTGTGACCGCTCCTTATCATCAAGAGTTCCAGTATCCCCGCGAGCTGTGGGGAAGAGATCGGCCACGAGCGACCGGTCAACTTTTTTCTGATTAAAATTTACATCAATGAATATTTGGGCCTGCCGCTTAGGAGGTTGGTCCTTTTCATCCAAATCGAGAAATATCTCTGCAGGAATGTCCCAACCGGATTCCTCCTTGGTTCGACTTTTTTCCTCATTAAGGAGTTTAACGGCAAAAAAAGCCCCGTTGATGCGATGTTGCCCGTCAATAACAGAAAAATTTAGGCCCCGATCATTGGGATCGAACTTCAATACAGAAAAATTTGGGCTCTGTTCATTGGCATCGATCTTCAATTCTGCCGTGTTATTTTTCCTTGTTTCGACGCTCGCACCATTGACGTGCAACAACACACTTGGGAAAGTTGGATATGTGCTCTTTTCGAATCCGATCACTCTGGGTACTTTAGGCGGCCATTGCCGTCCAGGCTCCCTCGCCTTCGGACCGTATATCTGGCGAAAATACTTGTCCAGCTTTTGGGGAGCATCCACAATTTCCCGCTGGAGGAGATAGGCGGCGATACGTGCAACCCGCTTCCAATCTAACGAACGCTGTATTGCTTGTACTTTTTTTGGATCCCGGTGTGGTGAATGCGGCGTACCCGGCCACCATTCCATCAACTCCATCACGTCTAATGCAGCCAAACAGTGTTTAACTTTCCCGGCTTCGTCACGAACAAAAGGATTTCTTGGTACAATTACTGAAATCTTTTTCACGGATTCAGGCTTTCCACTATCCGGATTTATCATGTGCCGCCTCATCTAAGCCGTAATGGATTTTCACTGTATCAAGGCTTTTCGTCAAGACTCATGCCCGCCTTAAGATGGGGTCAGGGCTCTGCTGCACGACCTACCCAAAGAACCCGTCCTTGAGGTCCGTTGCGAAAGGGATACGATCATATTCCATCACTTCCCCGCGCTATCCAGCAGCGGGGCTGCTTCATCATCCTTGTCTTCCGGTACCACACGGGCCACGCTTACCAGTATATCTTCAGGCTCCAGGCGTATCAGGCGTACACCCTGCGTCGCACGGCCCATTTCGCGCAGCTCGCCGGTAATGCCTATGCGCACCACCTGGCCACCCTTGGTAATCATCATCAGTTCATCATTATCCGTCACTGCCTTCACCGCCACCACCGGGCCGTTGCGGTCGGTCGTGCGGATGTTGATAACGCCTTTGCCGCCACGGTGGGTTAAACGGTACTCTTCAATGCGGGTCCGTTTGCCATAGCCGTGCTGGCAGGCTGTCAGCAACGTTACCTGGTTGTCGCCGTGATCCAGGCCCTGCGGAATAATGACCATGTCAATGACCTGGTCGTCTTTTTCCAGCTCTATGCCACGCACGCCGCCGGCCTGCCGGCCCATATCGCGCACTTCACCTTCCTCAAAACGTACGGCCATGCCGCTGCGCGTGCCCAGCACGATCTGATCCTTGCCGTTGGTAACGCCCACATCAATCACCTGATCCCCGCTTTCCAGGCCAATGGCAATAATGCCCCGCTTCATCGGATTGGCAAACGCCTTAAGCAGGGTTTTCTTAATCGTGCCGTTGGCGGTGGTAATGACCAGGTGCTTGGCTTCATCTTCAAAATCGCGCACCACGAGTACCGCGGCCAGCTTTTCCTCCGCTTTCATTTCCACCAGATTGGCAATGGCCCGCCCCTTGCTCTGCCGGCTCATCTGCGGGACATCATAAACTTTCTGCCAGTAGCAGCGCCCCAGATTGGTGAAAAACATCAGGTAATCATGGGTGGAACCGATGAACAGATGTTCAATAAAATCGCCTTCCTTGGAATCCGAGCCAATGACCCCCCGCCCGCCACGGCCCTGTTTGCGATACGTATCCAGCGGCATGCGCTTGATGTAGCCCTCATGGCTGATGGTTACCACCACCTGCTCATCGGCAATGAGGTCTTCAATGTTGATGTCGGTGGCGTCGTTGGTGATTTCAGTGCGGCGATTGTCGCCATATTTTTCTTTAAGCTCGATGGTGTCTTCGCGGATGATGTCCAGCACACGCTTTTCGTCGCTTAAGATCAATTCATAATCTTCAATTTCCGCCACCAGTTTGTTGTACTCTTCGGTGAGCTTGTCAATTTCCAGTCCCACCAGCCGCTGGAGCTGCATGGAAAGAATGGCGTCCGCCTGGGCGGAAGAAAGCAGCATTCCGCCAGTCCTGGCGACAGCTTCATCAATACGTTTCTTAAACGCCCTGGGAATGGCGGCTTTCCACGAAAGGCTTTCGCTGATGGTAAATTTCTTCTTCATCAGATTGGCTTTCGCGGTGGGCACATCCGGGCTGACTTTGCGATTCCGCAGCAACTCGATGACGCCCATCACATCCAGCCTGGCCGCCCGACCCGCAGCCTCTTCGGTATGAATGTCCGCCAGGGCCAAAATCAAGCCTTCCAGAATATGGGCCCGCTGCCGGGCTTTTTTCAGCCGAAACATGGTGCGCCGGCGAATCACTTCCTTGCGATGGCCGATGAACAGTTCCACCAGTTCCTTCAGGCTCAAGGTTCGCGGCTGACGGTTCACCAAGGCAATGTTGATGATCGAAAAGGTGCTTTGCAGCGGCGTAAACTGATAGAGCTGATTGATGACCACGTTGGGATCCGCATCGCGCTTGAGTTCCACCACCACACGTACCGCATGTTCACGGTCGGATTCATCGCGGACGTCCGAAATATCCTTGATTTTTTCTTCCTTGACCTGCTCGGCAATCGATTCAATAATGGTTTTTTTCAGCACCTGGTACGGAATTTCTGAAATTACCACCTGCTCACGTCCACCCTTGAGTTGCTCAGTATGCACACGGCCTCGCACCGTAATGCGGCCGCGGCCGGTTTCGTAACCGGCCAAGATTCCGCTGCGCCCGCAAATCACGCCGCCGGTAGGAAAATCCGGCCCTTTTACAATTTTCATCAAATCTTTCAGTGTGCATTCCGGGTTATCAATCACTTTGATAATGGCATCGCACACTTCGCGCAAGTTATGCGGCGGCAAACTCGTGGCCATGCCCACCGCAATGCCCTGGGCTCCGTTCACCAGCAAATTCGGGAATTTGCTGGGCAGCACCGTCGGTTCCATCCGGACTTCATCATAGTTGGGAATAAAATCGACGGTGTCTTCTTTAAGGTCTTCCATCAGCTCCGCGGCGGCTTCGGCCATGCGGGCTTCCGTGTAACGCATGGCTGCCGGCGGATCGCCATCAATCGAACCAAAGTTCCCCTGACCATCTACCAGCAGATGCCGCATGTTCCAGGATTGGGCCATGCGCACCAGCGTCGGATAAATCACCGCTTCACCATGCGGGTGGTAATTGCCGGAGGTATCACCGGCGATTTTCGCGCATTTTCGGTGCTTGCTGCGCGGGCCAAGCTGCAAATCATTCATCGCCACCAGAATGCGGCGTTGCGATGGCTTTAAGCCATCACGCACATCGGGCAGGGCACGATCCATGATCGTGCTCATGGCGTAGGTAAGGTAGCTTTCTTGAAGTTCTGTCTCAATTTGCAGGTCGGTGATTCTGGCGTCCTGATCCAACATGGCGATCCTCCAATGATGCGCTTTTCCATCGGGTTTTTGATCTCCTGGGCCTATGGCCCACCTGCGAAAATTATAATGCATCCAGCAGCTTTTGGCGAACTCAACTCCATCTCCCAGCACACCGTTTGCCCCTTTTTGCCGCTATAATAACCAGTCATGATTTATCTCGATAACAACGCCACCACCCAGATTCATCCCGAGGTTCTCACCGCCATGCAGCCCTGGCTGGGGGAAAAGTATGGCAATCCTTCAAGCACGCATCGCCTCGGCCAGGAAAGCCGCCAGGCCGTCGAACAGGCCCGCTATGAAGTCGCCGCCATGCTCGGCTGCCATATCAGCGAGGTAATTTTCACCAGCGGCGGCACGGAAGCGGATAATGCCGCGATTCTTGGTTCGCTGGCTGCCCGGCCCGGAAAAAAAACCATCATCACTTCCACCGTCGAACACAGCGCGGTGCGCGAACCTCTGATGGCATTGGCCAATACCGGCTACACCATCATCGAGATCCCCGTCGATGGTTGCGGCCAACTGAATATCGCCGCCTTGGAAGAACACTTACCCAACCCGGATGCAGCACTGCTAACCATCATGTGGGCCAACAACGAAACCGGAGTCATGTTTGATATTCAGGCCATCGGCACGCTTGCCGTCAAACACCACGTGCCGTTTCATACTGATGCCGTACAGGCCGCCGGCAAAATACCTGTTGCCTTTGCCTCTTTGCCGGTGGATCTACTTTCCGTGAGTGCCCATAAGTTCCACGGTCCCAAGGGCATTGGAGCGCTACTGGTAAAACGCAGAAACCCCTGGCAACCCCTGCTGCGCGGCGGTCCGCAAGAGCGAGAGCGTCGTGGTGGCACCGAAAACGTACCTGCCATAGTCGGCATGGGCGCGGCCGCCCGCTGCGCGGCAGCCAATCTGGCCTCCCCGGAATATACCCACCACATCGCCATGCTGCGTGACCGGCTGGAAAAAGGCATCCTCTCCCGGGTGCCGGATACCGCCGTCAACGGCGATCCGCTGCACCGCGTGGCCAATACCACCAATATCAGTTTTACCGGACTGGAAGCCCAGGCCGTCTTAATGCTGCTTAGCCAGCACGATATCTGCGTCAGTGCCGGAGCCGCCTGCTCCAGCGGATCCCTGGAACCATCGCACGTATTGCGGGCCATGCACCTTGCTGAACCCCGGGCCCACGGAGCCGTACGGTTTTCACTTTCCGCTTTTAACACCGCCGCGGAAGTAGACCGGGTCATCGACATGATACCTCAGTTCATCAGCCGTTTGCGGGATGTGCTGCCCGCAGGAAACTCCCGGCCTTGAAAGGTGCATCAGGCCGGGCATGGCATTCAGTCGCGGTAGGCCGATCGGTGCAGCCCCGTTTCCAGCGAAACGCACCGCAGCCCGCGTTGCCGCAGATCCGTTAGAATATCCGCCATGGCCTGACACGTATGCGCCTGCGATTTATTCCGGCGCTGCGGCTCCAGCCCATCGTGCATCGTAACAATATCGCCGGGGCGAACATGGGTAACAACGCGATGCGCAATCGCTGCCGCCGAAAGAGGCAAGGTATCAAAGGCCCGCAAGCGCCAGCCGATCACCTCGTAGCCGCGATGCCGCAGCACGCCGGCCTGGGTCGCGGTCTTAAAACCCAACGGCGGCCGAAACAGACGCGGACGCCTGCCGATCGCATCGCCAATAGCCTCTTCGCCAAGCCTAATCTGCTGGTCCCAGTAATCCCGGCCGCCCAGTAAACCATCGCGGTGATGATCCCATGTATGATTGCCCACCGTGTGGCCTTCGTCCACCATGCGCCGCACCAGTTTTGCGGATTTGGCTACGTATCGGCCAATGAGAAAAAAAGAGGCTTTGGCCTGATGTTCTCCCAGCAGATCAAGCAGACGCGGAGTGAATTCTTCGCTTGGACCATCATCAAAACTAAGCGCCACGGCATGGGGTATTTCCACCCGCTGCGTAACAGGAATAAACAATCTGCTGCCCACCGAAAAAGTGCCCCAGCCCAGCGTGGCTACAGCCGCCCCCACCACCGAACCCACCACCGCACCGGCGTGCCAGGCCGCCGACGGCAGGGCTGCGGCAACCGGGGCACAATAACTCGGCGCACTCAACATCAACACGTTTCCATCTTCTAAATAGCCCTTTTTCGCCCCCGCCTGTGCCCGCACCGGCACCTGCATCCTGGCCCATGCTCATGGCCACACTCCGCTTACCACGAACCTCCAGGCCTTATCCTTTGGCTGCTCCGGTCTGGCTCAGATCATTGATCTGATCACGCAATTGGGCCGCCTGCTCATATTTTTCACTCTCCAGCGCAATGGCCAACTGATGTTCCAGCCGCGCAATAGAAGCACGCCGGGCCATCTCACCTTCGCCCAGGCTTGGCGGAGTTTTCCCAACCGACTGCGACGCTCCCTCATGCGAGTTTTTCACCAGATCCAGAATTCTGGCTTCGAAAAAAGCGTAATCGTTAGGACAGCCCAAAAGTCCGTGTTTGATAAACTCCTGCCACGTCATGCCGCAATTGGGACAAGCCGCATCACTTTCAAGCTGATCGGCCGACGGCGAATCTCCCTCATCAGAACTCGTGCCACCCGGGAACGCAGTATTGGGCAAAATAGGCGTCTTGGTGGTGACAACCCCCGCCGGCACCTGCCCCGCCACAGGTATGGCCCCTACCCAGCCGCCCTGAACCGCATGTTCCAGGCACAAATCAATCTGTATAAGCTTTTTTGTACCATCGTCAGCCTTGGCGACTTCAGTCAGGTGAACCACCGCCGGCCGTCCACATTTCACACAATCACTACCAAGCATAAATACACCGCACCTTTCCCGTCCGGTTCCGCATTGGTGCCGCCCGCCACGGCAGTACCCTGCCGTCTTCCATCCTTATTCTATCCATACGGCGGGTTAAATCATAATTCGCCTCCGGCTAAATACTGCCAAGACATGCATCCAGAATTTCCAGTCCCCGCAGCAGATCATTTTCTTCAATGGTCAGCGCCGGGCATAAACGCAGCACATTCTTTTGCGTAACATTGATAATTAAACCGCGTTTAAGAGCTTCATGCACGACCGGCAAGGCATCGGGCATCGCGAGCTCCACACCTATAAACAAACCGCAGCCGCGCACCTGGATAATTTTTGCCCGATTCTCGAAGGCTTGAAGTTTTTCCACCGCCGCCACGCCCAGCCGCTTCGCCCGCTGCGGCAGATTCTCCTTTTCCAACTCGTCCAACACCGCCACAGCCGTGGCGGTACAAATCGGATTGCCACCCAGCGTGCTGCCATGCGTGCTGGGCTTGAAAAATGCTGCATACTGCGGCTGGGCCAATATCGCCCCGACCGGCAGACCGCCGCCGAGAGCCTTGCCCAGCGTCATAATATCCGGCGTTACACCGAAATTCTGATGCCCAAAATATTCTCCTGTACGCCCCACACCCACCCACACCTCGTCAAATATCAGTGCTATTTTGGTTCGATCACATAACGCCCGCAAGGCCTGAAGATATCCGGGATTGGGCATATTAATGCCCCCTTCACCTTGAACAGGCTCCACCAGAATTGCCGCCGTTTGCGCATCGATAACCCGTTCCACAGCCGCCACATCATTAAACGGCACGTGCGTAAAGCCTGGCACCAGCGGCGCAAAGCCCTGCTGCGCCGGACCGGCAGTCGCGGACAGCGCCCCCATCGTACGCCCATGAAACCCCTTAATCATGGAAATAATTTTGAAGCGATCAGGTCCGGCCGAAATCCGGGCCAGCTTAATCGCCGCCTCCGCCGCTTCCGCTCCGCTATGACAAAAAAATGCCTGGCCCGCAAACGCCTTGCTCCGCAACTGTTCCGCCAGGCGTATCTGCGGCTCGGTATAAAACTGATTGCCCACCTGCCACAACGTATTGGCCTGCCGCGTTACCGCCGCCACCAGAGCCGGATGGCAGTGGCCTAAAATGGTTCCGCCGAATCCCGCAAACAAATCCAGGTATTCTTTGCCATCCGCGTCCCACAGGTGCGAACCTTGCCCGCGATGAAACACCACCGGCAGTTTTCCGTAATTGCCAATGAGCGCCGCCTGATGCCGTAAAATAAGTTCTTCCTGTTTTTGCATAATAAACCCCAGGTCATGCACTCATCAATCCGAGTGAAACAAATTAAATCGCCCGGACCCGAACCCACGCCGGCGCACGCCGCGCCGCGTTGGCCGTTATTATTTATGATCGTTCGCTGCGCCGCAACTGATAACCGCCGCCACCGCCATCGCCGCAATTTCTATTCGCAGAATGTTCTGTCCCAGCCGCACGCCCACCACTCCTCCATCCCGAAACATTTGCGATTCCTTATCGGTCCACCCCCCCTCCGGGCCGATGAATACGGTCAAGCCCGGCGCAGACGAAGAATTTTCTATCCCTTTTGTTTTCTTCCAATCAGCCCATGCACTGTCCAGGGTCAATTCAGCCCGCGTATCCGCCCACATTGCATTGGACCGATCAAGCGTTTTCAACACCATCGCCACCGGTAACATCGGCTCAATACGTAAAAGATGATGCCGCCCGCACTGCTTGGCTGATTCAATCGCCAGGCGCCGCCACTTTTCCATTTTCTTCCCCTGCCCTTCCGGCCGCACCACACTCCGCTGACATTCCACCCATTGAATGGCATCCACATTGAGCTGGCTGGCCGCTTCCACTAAAAAATCAGCCCGGTCCAATTTGGGCACGGCAGTGGCCAACGTCAACCGTGCCCCCGGGCGTATGCTTTCCTGCACCGCGCTGCAATGCACACGTACTACCGATCCACCGACCAACTCAATCTCCGCGGCGGCCCAATGCCCCCGGCCATCAAAAACAGTTACCGTGTCCCCGGTTTTCAGCCGCAAAACATGCCGGGCATGGTGGGCTTCATCCACCGGCAATTCACAACCACCCGCCTGAATGTGCGGCACAAAGAAACGCTCTGGTTCCATAATCTTCAGCATCACCCTCAAAACTTCTGCTTCGCATGCCGCAGGACGTACAACGTACCCTTCTGCATCAACCCCTGCTCACAACGCTCCAATGGCATTTCCGTACACGCAAATCCCGCAGCTACCGCCGCCAATGGAAAATCCTGGGCGGAATTGCGCAAAGGATCGCTGATCCATGCGCAACCGCCACCAGCCAGCAGTTGCCCCAGCGCCTCCAGCAGCCACGGATGCAGCCGACGTTCATACAACACATCGGCGGCGATGATCCAGGGAAACTTTTTCGCCAGAGGCTTGCGCCAATCCATCTCCACCGTGTCGATCCGCTCTGCGGGAATACCGTTGAGCAGGGCATTGCGCTTGGCAAAGGCAATGGCCCAGGCATCGTAGTCGGTAAACGTAACATGCCACCCCCGGCCACCAGCCGCAATCCCCGCTGCTCCCAGGCCACAGCCAAGTTCCAGCACGGCACCACCCTGGGGCGGCAGTATCGGCGGCGAACCGTTGCCGGCGAGAATGGCCTGGGCCAGCATCAGCCCGGCTGGCCACACCACCGGCCAGTACGGCATGTAATTGTCCAACCGGTACCGCTGCTCCACCAACGGATCATCCAGCAGCGCATCCGGCTGATCCGGAGCAATAAGTTCCATGCGTTGTCCGCAGATATCCAGCACGTGCCAACGCGTTGGCATATCCTTAAACGCCGATGGGGATCCATCCATCCGTAACTCCATGGCACACTGGCCTGTCAGGGTGCCGGCCGTGTGGCAGCCGGCTGTGTTGTTGCCGTCTGGCCATCCGGCGGAGCATGCCGGGTCGTCAATACCACCGTGGCAACCACACCGATGATCAACACAATGGTGGCGGCAACCACGAACCTGCTCCATGGCGAAAGATTCAGGCCATCCGAAAGGTCATCGCCCGGTGGCGACTTTTTTTTCGGCACCAGCAGTGGATCATACGCCAGCAGAGCCTCATCCCCTTCGTCCGTTGCACCGTGAATCTTGACTGATTCAATTTGAATAACTGCCGCCAATCTCGCCCACACATCTGCCGGCATCGCCCCCGCATCAGGCACCGTCGCCGTTTTGGCCTCCGCCAATGACCCCGCCGCCACCATGGCTTTTATTTGCTCCTCCACATGCTCCTGCACCCACGCCGGAAAATCCCGTGGCGACTGGCCTTGTACAAATTCCCGAAAGG
>JAJZNX010000166.1 GCA_021852275.1 Planctomycetota bacterium
CCACATCGCCCCGCCCCTTGGTCTGCACGGTGCCCTGGCGCTTGTTGGCATGGTACATCACCACCGCCTGCTTGAGCAGTGCGGGGCGCACCGTGCCACCCAGCAAGGCTTCATCAACGGAGAAACTCCCCACCTGCTCACCTTTTTGGCTGTATATCGGTATTTCAATCATAAATTACTTTCCAAGGTTTCAGCCGCTTCTCGCGGGCGATCTTTTCCTGCACTATGTCCGGTTCCATATCGGCTGCCGGGCTTTACGCCTTGACCTCCGCAGCCACCGGCAGCACCGTCTTGGCCTGCCGGACAAACACCACTCCGCCGTTGGCTCCCGGTACCGTGCCGCGAATCAACAGCAGATGCTTTTCCTTATCTACTCCCACCAGCGCCAGATTGCGCGTGGTGATCTGCTCCACTCCCAGATGCCCCGCCATCTTCTTACCCTTTTTAATGGCCCGCCCATGACCACGTGTGCCCTGACCGCCGCCGATCGACCCCGGCGAACGATGTTTACGTTCCGTTCCGTGCGACCCCGGCTGCCCGCCAAAGTTCCACCGCTTCATCACCCCTTGAAAGCCCTTGCCCTTGCTGGTGCCCACCACATCCACCCATTTGATGGCGTCAAAAATCGACACATCCACCGTGAATCCGGCCGCTACCGTCGGCTTGCCCGACAAGCGAACTTCACGGAAAAACCGCTTCGGCGAAGTCTGGCCGGTTTTCCGGCAATGTCCCACCAGCGGCTTGGTGCTGCGACGCTCTTTGACATCTTCAAAACCAAGCTGGACCGCATTGTAGCCGTCCTTGCCGTCTTCGGTTTTGACTTGTGTAACCACGCACGGCCCGGCCTGTACGACCGTTACCGGAACCACCGTCCCGGCCGAATCGTAGATGCGGGTCATGCCGACCTTGCGGCCAAGAATTGCGGCCAATAGATTTCCATTACCATTTTCGCTCATGGCATACCTCTACCGTTGTGGGGCTCGTCTTGGGAACCCGTTTCCGCAAGCGTTTGCGGTGTCAGGTTCTCCCGGATATCCCGTCCGACCGTATGAACCTGGCACCTTCAACAGGTAACAAAGTTCATTTAGTCGGCTTGATCGAGGCGGGATCGCCAAAATTCGACCATACGGCCGATATCTTTTTGCGACCCGCCCGGGATCACACAGGTGGCTCCCAGCAGCGGAAAACCAACCGTTCATGCCTCGTAAGAGGGCAACAGCGCCCGGCTTACGCCTTTATTTTCACGAACACACCCGCCGGTACCACCAGGCGATTGAGCGCCTCAATGGTTCGTGGGGTAGGCTCGAGAATGTCTATAATCCGCTTATGGGTGCGGATTTCAAACTGTTCCCGGCTCTTCTTATCTATATGTGGCGAGCGCAGAACAGTAAAACGTTCTACCCGGGTTGGAATGGGAATAGGCCCCAGCACCTTGGCCGAGGTGCGCTTGGCATGATCGACAATTTCCTTGGCCGATATGTCCAGCGCCCGATGATCGTAGGCTTCCAGTCGGATGCGAATACGTTCGTGATGCGGAGCCGTTACCATGTCCTGTTTATCCAATCCGTCTAAAATATCACCTGCAACGCTGCATTTACGTGCAGCACCGCACCCACCCAACGAAGTCGCCTCCGTCAGGCCAGACCAAGAATGTTACCAAATCCTGAAATGTTGTCAACTGACCCAAAAACCCTAAAACCATGTTTCAAAACCTCAAACCCGACCCGCCCGCATCCGCTTGCGGTGCGTGCCCCGTGTTTAGCCGCATTCGCTTGCAATGCGTGCCCCGTGTTTAGCCGCACCGCTTGCGGTGCGCGCCCCGTGGTTAGCCGCATCCGCTTGCGATGCGTGCCCCGTGTTTAGCCGCATTCGCTTGCAATGCGTGCCCCGTGTTTAGCCGCACCGCTTGCGGTGCGTGTCTCGTGGTTAGCCGCACCGCTTGCGGTGCGCGCCCCGTGGTTAGCCGCACCGCTTGCGGTGTGCGTGCCCCGTGTTTAGCCGCACCGTTTGCGGTGCGATCATCCGGAAACAACGCACCACCCTCACCACTGGCCCATCACCCACTACGTCTTGTCGGCTGAAAGCCACACCCCGTTACGCCAGCCAGCCCGCTGGCCGCTTTCGGCCCATCAGCGTCTGAAAACCATCCCCGTCGTCGCTACGCACTTATCAGCCCAGGGATTGTTTCCCTGGGCTCGCAGAACCCGCGAAAAACTTCTACGCCGGCCAGCCCGCTGGCCACTCTTGGCTCATTGGCGCCCGATAAGGGTACCCGCCGCCTTCCCTGACAGCTGACCGCTGAAGGCTGATCGCTACCCTTAAAGGAGCGAAGAGCAAAATCGGCTGCCCAAACGACCAGTCGGATGATACAGATTATTTCCCCACGGCCCGTTAATCACCGCCCGCAATTGCCACGCGACTCCTCATTGCCGTGAAACCGATGTTACGCCATGGAAGAAAAATCTCCGCTTGTGGTCAATGGGGTGCCAATTCACCGCGTAATGGTGGGTACGGGCCCAGAATTCCAGCGCCCGGCAAGTGCCAAACCCGCTGGGCCGCACCAGAAAAATCAGCAGGGTGTTACGGGGACGATGCCGGCGCAACACCGCCGGTATGTGGCGCGGGGAAATCAATCTCGCCAGTGTATCGGGAACCGCTCCCGCACGGCGGGTGTAAATCTGGTTGCCGAACAGTATGGTTTTAATATGAAAATCAGTGGCCGTCAGCGGCCAGATTCGGTTTTTGGCCACTTCAAAAAACACAGTTTGGCGGTTGGAAGTTTTGCGTACGTAAGGAATGTAATAACGAACGGTATGGGCTTTGCGTGTTTTGGCCAGGGCCGCCACTTTTTTTCGGGCCACGGCCAGTTGTTGTTGGGTAAGGCTGATTTGTTCTTGCAGCTTTTGCGCCTTGGATGGGCTATTTTTCCTCTGGGCCGTGGCCAGTGTTTTTTTTGCTGCGGTAATCTTGGCTTGGGCTTGCAGGGCAAGTTTGTTAAAATCCGCCGTCTCGCGCTGCAGCGTTACAATCTCGCGGCGAATATGGGCATCCGCCCCTTTGGGGTTCAACGTAGCCCTGGCCCGCCGGGCCAGCAGGTGGGCATAGGCCGCCTCGGTGGCATGAGCTTGCGTGAGTTTGGCTTGGGCCGCGACCAGCTTTTGCTTTATTTTGCCCAACTGTGCCGCTGCTTGTTGATTTCCCGCCGATCCACTGGTGATGGCGATAATGGCCATGATGAAAATTAGCAAACCAATGGTGCACGCCAGCACATCGAGAAACGAAAAATTAAACAGGTCCACCTGGCTGCGGCCCCGGCCTTCCACTCTCATCGTGTTCTCCCTTTCTGGAGTAGAAATTTCCAGCGGCGCGGGGCCGGCTCGTAGCCGTAGTGCATATCCGCGGGCACATTTATCCGAGCACGCTCAAAATTAGCCACGCCCGTGGGGAACACCCAGAAGATGATCAGTGGGCTGCTGCGATCATCCAGCTTGGTTATGGCCTGTTCATAAGCCGAGGAGGGTTCCGTGACCGCGTAATCAGGCGTGATCCGGCCGATGGAAGCTCCGCCTTGGGCGTTGAAGTGCAGCACGGCCAGACCGCGTCCGGCGCACAATACGTGCATAATATGGAACTTTGCGGCGGCACGTTTATCTGACGGTTCAAAAATGATACGGTCGCCGGTATTGCTTTTTCTGGCGGCGGAAATCTCGCCTTGCAGGGTGGCCAGCCGGGCCATTTCCCGCGCCAGGCTTGTCCGTAGCGTGTGAAGCGTTACCTGGGTTTGCTGCTGATAAATGGCCCGCTGGGCATCGATCTGGGCCTGCACGTGGGCCAGGTCCGCCGTTCGTGCCGCGGCTTTTCGGCGAGTCTGGGCCAGGGTGGCACGGGCGGCGGCCAGCAGAGCCACCAAATGGGGATCGCGACGGTCAGGCATGGCCATGAGCTGGGCCGCCATGGAGGCGGAAATTTCTGCCGTGCTGTGAATCTGATTTTGGGTGTTGTGCAGGGATCTGGTCTGGGACTCGATGAGGTGCTTATAGTCCGTCAGCGGGCCAGTGGATTGCAGGATAAATATCATCACCAGAATGAAAATCAGCAGGCCGATGGTGCAGGCCAGCACATCCAGAAAAGAGAAATTAAATATCTCCACTTGTCGAGATCGTCTTCCCCGGCTCATATTTTCAGCCTCCGGCCTGTACTGGCTTGTCGCCGCTGGTGTGCGCCGGCGCGGCTGGGGCCGCGGCCGACGCCTGGCCGGGCGTTGCCCCCACGGGTGTTTTGGCATCTTGCTCTTCGGTGAGTCTCTCCAGTAATTTTTGGATGCTCTGCAAAAGCCGCCGGTTGTCATCAGCGGTGGGTTGGTCATAGCCCAGCGTGGCTTTTTGCAGCAGGTTTTCCGCGCAGTATTCATCAATGGCGGCCAACAGATGGTCTTCGCGATGCTGCACAATACTCATAATCAACATCAAAATCAGGCTCAGCGTCAGGGCCAGCATGGTGGTTTGAAAGGCCTGTCCCAGTCCGTAGGTAACGCCCTTGAGCGAATGGCGTAGGCCTTGCAAGTTGGATGCCGTCTGAATCAGTGTACTGAAATGCTGTACCCCCGTGCTGATACCCATCACCGTACCCACAAACCCCAGCACCGGTATCGCCCAGATAATAAACCGCGGCGCGGCATAGCTGGATTCCATGGCGCTTAAATCCGTATCCGCCCGGTAGCGTAGCAAATCATCAAGCTTTTCCGCCGTGCCCAATTGATTAAAGCGCATCAATGCCTGGCGGATGCGCGAAACGAGCATCCGGCTTTTCTGTTTCCGGTCCAGCCGGTTGATCCGGGCTAAAATTTTTCGGCTGGTGGGGGCGTCAATCACCTGATTGTGCTGCTGCGGCAGCAGTTCCAGATCGAAAGCGGCAAATTCGCCGTTGAGCGTGGGCAACTTCAACACCAGCATCCAGAACGCGCAGAAAAACAGCAGCACGCACACATACGGAACCCACCCATGGTGAAAAAACAGGTAATAGAGCATAGATTGCGGCGGTAGCAGAAGCGGGGCCAACCCCAGGAAAGCCGCCGCACAGGCTGTACCTATGCCGATGGAAGCCATGGCCTTGCGGTCTGAAAACAGGCCGTGACGGCGTCTGGGCACCAGCGGCCCATCGCAGAATTCACAGCGCGCCGCCTGGGTGGCGGCATCAATTTTTAATTCGCTGCCGCAGGTTTTACAGGTTGCGAAATCCATATGTATTCTCCTGAAAACGGGTTATCGCCCACCGGCACCGGGCCTATGCGGTCGAAGCGTTGCCCGCTATGGACGGCCGGCATTATCAGTGGTCGCCTGGGCGATCCATAACCACACGTGTGGCGCAGATTCTATCATGAAGTGAGCGTTGCATCTGGCCCTGGTCTGCGGCCAACGCGATGCCGTCGGCAAGGCACCACAGGCTGGCCAGGGCCGACGCTACCACCATCAGCAGCAGCCCCAGCCTAAGTGGTAACCGGCAGGCCGCTGCGTATCCGGCACCCAGAACGAGGAATGGGCCTCCGCAATAGGCAAACGCTCTCCCCAGCGATTTCCACCACGACATTTTGGAACCATCCATGTTGACAATGCGCAGCACACCGACTGCCTGTCCGGGAGTCCTGCCCAGAAACCCAGGAAAAACCCAGAAATAGGCAACTGCGACGGTGCCTGCGGCAACCACAATCGGGACTGCCATCGCCATGACGACCTGCAAGAGGCCAACGCCGGGCCGGATGCCCATGTACAGGCCCAACACGGGCAGAAAAGAGGCGAATCCAACAGCAGCCGAATCAAGCAGGGCGCAGCCGTATCGCCGCCAGAATCCTGGGCCAGTCGCAGGTGGGGCTGCTGCAGGGGTTTGGTCGGTCCTAGTGGCTGGTGTGGTCAGTGGGACCGCCTTTGCCTGTTCTGCCTTAAACGCCTCATACCGCCCAGGAATTTCAAAATCGCACCCGCATTGCGGGCAGGCGTCTGGCTTGCCCGCCTCCGCCAAGGCGGATTCCAGCTCTCCCCGGCACCTGGGGCAGTGGTACACCACACGCAGAGAACTCAGCCGGGCCTTACGCAGCCGGTAAGACAGCCTCCCCAAGCCTTCCGCGCCGGCGCAGCGTTGGCACACCCATTGGCCGTCAAAGTTGAGCAGGGTCGATTTGGCGGCCGGGGCCATGCATAAAACGCATGGCGCAACTAAACCCGCCGCAGCCAGGGCTGCGGCCTGCTCTGCTGCGGCGGCCTTAGCCCCGCACGCCGCGCAGTAATAGTTTCCCGCCGCATCCTTGGTTCTCGGTGCGTTGGTTACATCAGCTTTGCAAATGCAGCAGAGCTTGGCCACGCCACCCGGAATTTGCACCTTGGCCCCGCAGTTCGGGCATTGGCATTGCGCTCCCGCGGCCGAATCCGGCACAGTGGCAAAGCTGCCGCATTGGTGACACACAGCGGTGATGGACATAAAAAGCCCCATTTCCGATTTTGCAAGGGCGATCTGTTACAACCAGGCGAAGGTAGATTAACGCGCAGCACGTGCCTGTCAATAAGCCGCACCCCCGCCACTCGATCGCCGCTCCCTTGCTTTTTCGCCAATTGGGTTATATTCTTCGCGGTATTGAGGTGTCTTACGCTTTTGCGGTTTCCCTACAGAGCCGAATACGCGGTGCATTTGGTTAGCGCGAAGCGGTGATGTTATGTTGGCGGCCACGGCCTGTCGGCAGCGGCGGTTGATGAGACGGTTTTTCAAACTGGGAGCGTATTTATGTCGATGTTGATGGGTGCCAATGGTGCTGCGGCCGCCGCCATCAAGCGGTGCGGCCGCTGCGGTAAGGATGTTTCCAACCTGCCGCGCACCAAGGACGCGGCGGGCGTTTATTACTGCGATCCCTGTGCCGCGGCGCGTTTCGGCGCGGTGGGGGCACCCGCCAAGCCGACTTTGCGGCTGCTGACCAAAATCACCTGCCCTCATTGCTGGTATATCTGTTTACCCGAGGATGTACTTTGGATCAGTTCCCATCCAGACCTTATGGGCGACCCGGTGCTCGGCGACGATCAACCGTCGCGTTTTTTGCCCAGCCGCTTCACCGTCGGCGGCCAGGCTCTGGATGCCCATTCTACGCCCTGTCACCAAATTGCCTGCCCACGCTGCCACCTGCGCATCCCCCGCGAAGTGGTCGAAAACCACCCGCTCTTTATTTCCGTTATTGGCGGACCTGCCAGCGGAAAATCCAACTTTCTGGCAGCCATGGTGTGGAAGTTGCGGGAAGGTCTGCCTAAAAAATTTTCCCTTTCCTGGCTGGACATTGACCCGGCCGCCAACCACCTCATCAATGGCTATGAGGAACAGCTTTTTTTGACCGCCGACCCCGATGCCCTTACGTATATCGCTAAAACCGAAGAACAGGGCGATATCTATGATGTGGTGAAAATCGCTGGCCAAAGCACGGCCTTCACCCGGCCTTTTTTGTTTTCGCTTCGACCAACTCCCACTCACCCGTATTTCCACCAGGCCGCGAATATAGCGCGGGTGATGTGCCTCTACGACAACGCCGGTGAAAGCTACCTTCCGGGGGCGGATTCTCCCGCCCGGCCCGTCACTCAGCACCTGGGCAAGGCCCAACTTATTTTGTTCCTCTTTGATCCCACGCAGGATCCGCGGATGCGGGCCAAATGTATGCCCATCAGCACCGATCCGCAGATCAAGGCGGGCCGCAAAACCGTGCGACAGGAACCATTGCTCAATGAAGCCGCGGCCCGGCTGCGGCGCTATTCCGGCCTTGGCCCGCAAGACCGCACCACACGGCCACTGATCGTGCTGGTAAGCAAATCGGATATATGGGCACCCCTGCTGGATGAAGATATTACCACCGAGCCATTAGTTGAGGCCGGCGACGAGGGGCACACGCACGTGGACATCGTCCGTATTGACCGCGTGTCATATAAAATTCGCCAACTCCTGCTGGCGACAACGCCGGAAATTGTGGCCACCGCGGAGGCGGTTGCCAAAACGGTTATTTACGTGCCCATCAGCGCCCTTGGCCACGCCCCCGAAGCTCACCCCGGTGCGGAAAATCTGCTGGCCATACGCCCACGCGATATCAAACCGCACTGGGTAACCGTGCCGGTTCTTTATTCGCTGGTACGTTGGACCACCAGCGGTCTGGTGCTGGCGGCACCCGTCGGCGGTTAGCGGCTACATTGCGGGTTCTGGCTCATTGACGGATGGGGCCAGGCGTCCAGCCAAACACCCAATGTTAACCACCCGGACGATGAAAGCGTTTGACAACACACGAGAATCTGCCATGGCCATGGAACTCATTTATACCTCCGTTAAAAACGGCCTGAAGCCCGGCAGTGTGGGTTTTTGCACGGTGGCTATGTCCCGCAATATGCCAGCGGGGCTGGCCGCGGCACTGGAATCGCTTAGCGGCTACCGCCATATCTTTGCCGCCGGGGATAATCGCTACGCCGAAAATCCCGTCAACTTCGGCCACTTGCTCTTGGCCGACCGTAGCCGGCTGCTGCGCGTGCTGCTGCGCATTAGCTCTGCCCCGGCGGATTACACCGGCCGCACCAACAAGCTGGCCCACTTTATTGTGCTGGACCCGGGCGAATACGCATCCGCCGGCCCCGCCTGGTTGCTCCAGCAACCTGGCCTGATGCGGGATGCCTGGACCGGCGAACCCCGCTGGTTGGAGCAGCCGCCTGCCATTCCCATGGGAAGTTCGGTGCCGACCCGCTGCACGGCGTGGGAGCGCATTACCGGCGATGCCGGCTGGGCGGGTGAACTGCTGACGCGATTTGCCGACCGGCCCGATGATCCCGTGCATTTGGTTTGCAACCCCGACACGCCAATGCTGGATTTATTTGCCGAGGCCCTGGCTCTGCTGCCACCACAAAGCCGCTGGCAGATTGCATTTAGCACCTATTTTACGGGGCTTTCGGTGACGGGCGCCAAGTGCCATTGGCGGGGGTTGATGGCCGGGCCTGGCGAGAGCAAACTGGATCCCAAATCAGTCATTAATTTAACGCAGCCTTTGGGCCGCGCCCCGGACGGGCCGGCTTTTGAGGCGGCCCGCACTGGAACCATGATGGCCCCGGCCGCCCCGGTAATCGCCGAAGCGCCCATCAAGCTGGTGGATACATCGGGCCGTAGCGCCCCGCCGAAGCCCGCGGCACCCCAGGGGCGGCACCCGACCGGGATGGGGATGTACGATCTGGCCACGGAGGAAACGCCGGCCGGAGGGACGGGGCCCTTTAACCCGCACGACCTGGAGGCCTCGGGCGAAACTTCGACCCAAAACAGGCGGCGCTGGCTCTGGCCGGCAATTTTCGGTGCGGCGGCACTGCTGGTGCTGGTGGTTTTTCTGGCGATATTTTTTGTTAAAGAGATTCGGTCCATGCGGCGGCAAGCAGGGGAACAACGCCGGTTACTGGCCGTCACTAGCCCCTCCACCCCCGCTAAATCTAAGCCGCCTGCTAGACCTGCGGTCAACAAATCTCCACCGGGCCAGCAGAAGGCCCCGAAGAAAAATCATCGCACACCCAAGCCGGGAAAAAAGCCCGCTCCCGTCAAACCGGGACCGACGGCTGCGGAGGTGCAGAAGGCGAAAGCCAGGGCGGCCAGCATTGCAGCGGCGGCCAAAGCCAAGGCGGCTGCGGCGGCCAAGGCGAAAGTGGTGGAGAAAAAACTTGCCGCGGAGCAAGCGGCGGAAAGCCACATGGAGCAGAAGCCGATTACAATTCTAAACCATCCGATCTTCGGAGCGGCTGCCGCAAGTGGCTTCAGCCTGGTTACCAGTTCCAAAAAGGTCGCCACGGTCCAAAAAGTAAAGGCATTCATGGTTGTGTTTCCACCAAAAATCAAAGGCGGAACGCTTTCGTTGGTGGCGGCTGGCAAAAAGGAAAAGTCCGGCGCCGACAAAAAGTGGAACGCCGGCCAGTGGTATCCGGCCAAAGGCGCTAACCAGGCCATCATGTGGCGGTCATCGTCATCCGCCGGCCTGGGCGGGGTCGTTCCAATTCACGTCGCCAAAATCACAATCAGCGCTTCCGGGGCACTTAGGGTTAGCTGCGCCCCAAAATATTTCGGCCAGCATCGAGCCAAGCGAAGGGCTGTTGAGGGAACTGTTGTGGATGTGCTGCGGAAGGGAAACAAGATCGAGCGAATTCAATTTTTGCCAAGCCCGCCAGTGCAGAAGGAGAAGGTGGTCGCCCTCAACAACAACACGCCGAGTTTGCTCAGTGTTACGGGGCCGACAGGCTGGATAAAAACAGCTGTGGTGGTGGTTGAATCTTTTGACCCCGGCACTGCCAAGCTTCGCCTCAAGGTGAACCCGCCTCACGTCAATTCACCTGCATCCGTGGTGGTGGCGCTTCCCCCGATTACGAAATCCGGTGCGGTGAAACAAGATTGGAATAGAGTCGTGGATGACATGCGCACTCAAGGGGCGGATTTTCACAAGCCGTCCATCTTCCACCGCCCGCCGCCGCTCCGCTTCTGGTTGGTCAAAACCGGAATGCGCAACAGATACGCGGGGATGTTGAAGAAATTGAACGCTCTGGCCGCCCAAAGCGAGCCTTGGTTGAGCCAGATTAAAAGCAGTCTAGCAGGATATTGCATTACGAAAAGCCAACAGCAAGAACTCAAACTCCTACAAAAGAAAGGCTCCAAAAAAAATACCGCCATGCTCAAGAGGCTGAAGGCCCGAAAGCGATTAACCAGCGACCTGCTAAAATTGGAAAAAGATTACCAGAAGCGTGAACAGAGAATTAAGACCTGGCTGGCGGCCTTGCGATCGCTCAAACGGGTCAGATTGCGGGTCGAATTTTACCCCGGCGGGCCGGTGCTCTTGCAGGTTACGTACCAAAAAGAAATAGCCCAGAAGAAATGAGGTGCCAACATGCAAGATGACATACCGGTGAAAAAGGCGTTAAATGGCCTACCCGCCCGAAGCGGCGGCTGCTTGTGGTTGGCTTTAGCCGCGCCCTTATCGATTCTGGGTGCCTGGCCGACCGCGGGCTTTTTCCTTACCGTGACCGTGCCACTGGCCGCAGTTCTCGCCTCAGGTGCCGGTGCCTCCGCCGACGCGCGTTGGTACAACACAGGGGACGGCCCGCCGTCGGGCCCTGCGCGATGGTATAATCTTAGGCAGCAGGCACCCGCCCGGCCGTCTCGCACTCCCACTCCCACGCTAACCGCCCTTCCGTCGCTCCCCCCTCCGCCACCTCAGTATTGGCCGGAGGCACCCACTTCCGTCCAATCCACGAACCAGCCGGTGATTCCCCTGCCGCCCGTCGCCCGGCCACTGGTGGTCTTAAACAAACCCATTTTCGAGCCGCCGCCCGCCGGCGGATTGTCCATCTCGGCTGGGCCGCCAGCGACGGGCCGTGTTTCCGCACACGATGTCCTCCGCTTTCGAATTGCGTTCCCACCCACCACGCGGGGCGGCCTTCTATCCCTGGGGCCAATTGGAAATGGCGCGAAGCTGGTGGCTGCGGGCCGATGGATAGCGGCCACCCCGGGCGCGGGTGTGGCTGTATTATGGAATCCGCGGCCGGCTGCGGGCGTGGCTGCGAACACCGTTGGCGGCTGCACGATTGCCGTCGGCCCTCATGGTTTGCTGCGAATTTGCGCCGGCTCCAATCTTCCCGACAGTGGCCGGGCGGCATTGGGGCAAATGGTGGTGGATGTGAGGCTCAAAGGCCAGCGGACGGGAAGAATCCAATTTCTGGCCCACGGTCCAAGAAGCCGACACGCCCGGCTGGATGCGGGCGAGCGGCTACCCGCTTGGCTGCGGAATCCCAGGGCTAAGGGGGGGCCAGGCGACATGGCCATGGCCGTATCGTCGTTTGCTGGGGCTGGCGGATTAAATTTCCATCTGGCGGGCAGCGGTGAAAAAGGGGATAGTGGGGCGAGCGCGGTATGGATCAACCTCGTTCCGGGTGCCAGTTGGCCTGACGCCCCCAGCTATGGGAACCTCTGTGCCATACGCTTCGGGTTTGAGACGGGTGCCATCAGCAGCAATTATGCCCGGGATTTACACTTTGCGCTCTCGGTCCAGGCCGCCTGCCGCAAGGCACGCCAAGAAATAGCCGCGGTATTGGCGGCTGGCACCAACCGGGAGCAACTCGACGCAATTAAGGTGCTGGCAAAAGAATGGGACCACGTGTCTCGCCAGGACGACCTGACCTTGAGCCGTATTAGGGCGCTCAAATCAATCACTCTCCGCGTGGAGCTTTATCCCGGCGGCCCGGTGGTGGAAACCGTTGCCTTCAGAAACCGCGGGGCCGCCACGCAGCCGGCAAAGAATCCGGATGCATCCAAGCCGACGCAATAGGAACATGGTAGAATTCAAAAATAAGGGAGTTGTTTATGCCCGCAGCCCAGGACCTTGTAGACCGCTTGCGCGATGCGTTGACCGCACGCGATCAATCCATTACGCAGGAATTGCGCGATCTGGCCACGGCTTACGTGGAACTGTGCCGGGCCGTCAATGACCGCATCCGGCGGTGCGGACAGCTTTTGCGTCAGGGGCTGAAAACTGAGGCGGTGAATTTGGCTGAGGCGGATCCCAACCTGCTGGATCAACTAACCGCCCTGGATTTTCCCGAGCGGGACGCCTGGCAGCAATGGTGTGTTCAATATGGTTTGGCCGAACCCCCGCCGCTGGATATGGAATCCGCCGGGGCAATCAACGAAGCCTACACCGCTGCAAC
>JAJZNX010000175.1 GCA_021852275.1 Planctomycetota bacterium
ACTACCCGGACCGCCGATTTCGTCAAAAATATGATCACCGGCGCAGCCCAGATGGATGGTGCCATCCTCGTGGTTTCCGCGGCGGACGGTCCCATGCCGCAAACCCGCGAGCACGTGCTGCTGGCTCGGCAGGTCAACGTGCCGCGAATTGTGGTATTCCTCAACAAGGTCGATCTTGTTGATGATCCGGAACTGCTGGAACTGGTGGAACTGGAAATTCGCGAATTGCTCAACAAGTACAAATTCCCCGGCGACGAGATCCCGATCATTCGCGGGGCGGCAGTCAATGCCCTTAAGAACCCCACGGATGCCAAGGCCATCGAGCCGATCCTTAAACTGGTGGAAGCTCTCGACAGCTACATACCGGAACCCGTGCGCGAAACGGACAAGCCGTTCCTCATGCCGGTTGAAGACGTGTTCTCCATTAAGGGCCGGGGCACGGTTGGTACGGGCCGCGTGGAACGTGGTACGGTCAAAGTGGGCGATGAACTGGAAATTGTCGGTCTTAAAAAAGACTCCCAGAAAACGGTGGTTACCGGGGTCGAAATGTTCCAGAAAACTCTGGATTCCGCAATTCCAGGCGACAACGTAGGCCTTTTGCTGCGTGGTGTCGAAAAAGAACAACTGGAGCGCGGCCAGGTGCTGGCCAAACCCGGGTCCATCACGCCGCACACCAAGTTTGAAGCGGAAATTTATGTTCTTACCAAAGAAGAAGGTGGCCGACATACCGCATTTTTCAAGGGCTATCGTCCGCAGTTTTATTTCAGGACGACCGATGTTACCGGCTCTCTGGATTTGCCGACCGGCACAGAGATGGTCATGCCTGGCGACAACGTGAAAATCACCGTCGATCTGGGCGAATGTCCCATTGCCATGGAACAGGGCGTGCGGTTTGCCATCCGTGAAGGCGGTCGCACGGTTGGAGCCGGTGTGGTTACCAAGATTATCGCCTGACCCGAAATAGAGAACTTTACAACGACGGAGTATTAACCATGGCTCGCGAATGGGTTTGGCTGCAATGTACGCAGACGCAGGATCTGAATTATCGGATGAGCATTAATCCGAAGGAAATGGACACCAAAAAGTTGTTCCACAAATTCTCTCCGCGATTGCGAAAACATACGGAACATAAGATAAAGAAGGGCAAGTAATTCATCAGCCCGCCGGCTTTGGAGTACCCGTTGGTTTTGCAGGATTTTGCGTAAACGTTATTTCGAATCGGAATCCTGGGGCTGCGATGAGCGGATGATACGACAGTAGCTCAATTGGCAGAGCACCGGTCTCCAAAACCGGGGGTTGCAGGTTCGACTCCTGCCTGTCGTGGTGATCAGGCAGGTGCGTATGACAATTTAGATAATCGGGGCTGAACAGGAGAATTTTAGCACAAATTGAGCTGAAAGCCCCCGCGGCCGCACGAAAAACAAAAAGAGGACTGCCATTGTCGGTGTTTAACATTTACAAAAAAGGACAGGGTAAATACGTGCGCATGGGCACGGTGGCTGGAATAGCCATTATTTTGCTTTTGGGTATACGTTGGGTCGACCACCGCATCATCGCACTGCAACCCAGTTACATCAAGGCTATTGTTTCGCTCGTTTTGGCGGCGTCCGGAGGTATCTTCTCCTTTTGGATCGTCAACAAGCCCAAGTTCGCCGATTTTATGATTCTCACTGAAAGCGAAATGCGTAAAGTGGCCTGGCCACTGCCGCGAGTGGTGGTTACGGCCACCAAACTCGTGGTCCTGATGGTATTTCTGCTGGCTGGAATGCTGTGGCTGGTAGACTTTGGCTTTGTTTGGCTTTTTCAGGCCATTCATGTGCTATCATAAAGGTGAACAAAGGCGTCGGAGGTTGCGGCGCAATCTACAATGTGTACCGGATGGTCCATGGATAAACGCGATTCGGACGGGTTACAATAAATGAAATTTTTGGAGTTTTTGTGACAACTTCAACAAAACAATGGTTTGTGCTTAAAGTGGCGTCAAATCGGGAAGATTCCGTCCGCGAAGCGCTGGAGCGAAAAATCAAGATCGAAAATCTTGGAGATCTGATTGGCCGCGTTCTGGTCCCGAAAGAACGGGTCAAGCACGTCAAGGGTGGACAGCAGAAACTGGCCGATCGCAAGCTATATCCCGGCTATGTGTTTATCGAGATGGATTTGGCTTCAGATGGAACCATCCGTGAGCCGGCCTATTACCTTTTTAAGGAAACCCAGGGGGTAGGAGACTTCATCGGCCACAAAAATAAGCCCTTGCCGATGACGGAAAAAGAAGTGGAAAAAATACTCGCCGAAGCGGAAAAACCCGAAGCCGGACCAGCGGTCAAGGTGGATTTCCTTAAGGGCGATGCGGTAAAAATTAAAGAAGGGCCTTTCGAGAGTTTCGAAGGCAATGTCGACGAAATTTTCCCGGACAAGGGCGTCGTCCGCGTCATCGTTACCATTTTTGGCCGTGCCACGCCGCTGGAACTTGAATACTGGCAGCTTGAAAAGGTGCAATGAACATTGCGGAGCCGCAGCAGGCAAACGCCGTAAGGACCTGGTTTTAAAATGATCAAATTAGTGGCATATCATGGCTTTGGGCAATCAGTTGATCCGCCTCGTCGAAGATGGACGTTGCCGTATGCGTTGCGCGTGGTGCTGACACTGATTGTTGGAGCCGCCACCCTTATCGCCGCTTTCTTTTTCCTTTTTATAGTCGTTTGTGTGTTGTTGGGTGTGGCGGTTTTCGCTATTGCGGCGTACTCGGTGCGGCGTTTTATTTCTCAGACCCGGTCCAGGCTGCAGCAACGCGGACATCGCGTTACACGTATCAGCGTGCTGCATGAATCGCCATCCGAATCGGTCGGAGAACGGGAAGTATATTGGTCCAATGAGGAAAGACATTCCAGCACCTGAAAGGCTGCAGTCCTTTTACAGTTTTGCCTGGAAAAAAGTTTACGTTTTTACAGAAAGTTGAGGCATTCGATGGCCAAGGCCAAGGAAATAGTTAAACGTTTCAAAATGCAGGCCCCAGGCGGTACGGCCACACCCGCTCCACCGCTGGGTCCCGTGCTCGGTGCCAATGGCGTCAACCCCGGACAGTTCATTCAGCGTTTTAATGCCGCCACCGCTGCGCTTAAGGGCAAAGTGGTGGGCGTAGAGGTTACGGTCTACAATGACAAATCCTTTGACTTCGTGATCAAAACCCCACCCGCATCGGTCATGATTAAAGATGTGCTGGGTCTGGAAAAAGGCAGCGGCGAGCCGAATAAAAATAAGATCGGCAAGCTGACGAAGGCCCAATTGCGCAAGATCGCCCAGGAAAAATATCCCGATTTGGTGGCTTCAGACGTAGCCGCAGCCGAACGTGTCATTGCGGGAACCGCCCGGTCGATGGGTGTGGATATTGCCGATTAACATGGTAAAATTAGCCTTTTCAACCAATGCCTATAAAAAGCATTCCCTGGAGGACACCATCAGCAGCATTGCCGCTCTGGGGTATGCAGGGGTTGAAATTATGGCTGATGTACCCCATGCGTACCCGCCTCATATATCTCCGGTGCGCATTCAATCCTTGAAGAGTTTGCTGGAGAAATTCAAACTCGGAATCTCCAATGTCAACGCCTTCACCCTGTTTGCCCTGGGCGATACGTACCATCCATCCTGGATCGAAGCAGATTCCGCCTTGCGACAGCAGCGCATCACACATACCCTTAACTGCATCGAGATGGCCGCCGCATTAGGAGCCAAAACCATTTCGCTTCAACCCGGCGGTCCTTTGGGCACTGATGACCGGACCACAGGCCTCGACCGTTACGAAGCGGGCTTGCGCGAAGTGCTGCCGACCGCGCAAAAGCATCACATCATTCTGACGGTTGAACCGGAGCCTGGCCTGCTGATTGAAACCAGCACGCAGTGCATCGAGTTTCTTTCCCGCATGAATCATCCGAACCTCAAAATGAACTGCGATCTTGGACATTTTTTCTGTGTTGGCGAAGACCCGGCCCGCGTGCTGGAGAATGCACAGCCCTGGATTGCCCACATTCATCTGGAGGACATCCGGGAAGACCGCATTCATCAGCATCTCATTCCCGGCCGCGGAGCCATGAACTGGCCCGCAATTTTTAAAGCCATCCGGACGATTCAATACACCGGCTGGGTAACCGTGGAATTATATCCTTACGAAAGTACCGCGGAGGAAGCAGCGCGGGCTGCCATCGATTTTCTCCAGAAGTTCGCTTAATCATCGGCCTAATCCGGTGTCGGTGGTATCATCGCGGCTTCTAATCTCCTGCATGCACGAAAGCGCACACCATGGATCACTTCATATATCGTAACGGACAACTTTACTGCCAGCAGGTGCCGGTGGAGGAAATTGTTCGTCAAGTTGGCACTCCAGCCTACATCTACTCTTTGGCCACGCTGCAAACCCACTATCAGCGTATCGCCGAAGCCTTTGCCCCCCTGCACCCACTGATCTGCTATTCCGTTAAAAGCTGCGGCAATCTGGCTATCCTTGCTGCGCTGCGGGCCTGCGGCAGCGGGTTTGATGTAGTTTCCGGCGGCGAACTCTTTCGCGCCCGCCGCGCCGGAGCGGATCCGTCCAAAATTGTATTTGCCGGCGTGGGCAAAACCGATCCGGAAATAAACGACGCTCTGGACGCCGGCATCGGCTGGTTTAATATCGAAAGCGAAGAAGAATTCTGGAACCTGGAACGCCTCGCGGCCCAAAAATCCGTCCACACCAAGGCCGCACTCCGTGTTAATCCGGACGTTACCAGCCAGGGAACTCACGTCAAAACACTCACGGGAAAGAAGGATACTAAATTCGGCGTCGATATTGACCGGGCTGAAGAATTTTATGTGCAGGCTGCTGCCGCCACACATGTTCGCCTCAATGCTCTGCACCTGCACATCGGCTCACCCATTAAAACCCCTCAACCCTACGTCGATGCCATCGGCAAGGCTCTCCAACTGATTCAACGCCTCGGGCAACGCGGCATCCAGGTGGATACCATTGATATTGGCGGTGGATTCGCTGCGTTTTATGAAGGCAACGAAGCCCCCCCTGCTGAAATCTACGCCGCCGCCATTGTGCCCCTGCTGCAAAATACCGGCCTGAAGGTACTCCTGGAACCGGGCCGGTCCATTTCCTGCAATGCCGGCATTCTTGTGTCCCGTGTTCAATACGTGAAACAGGGCGGACGCCGCAAGTTTATTATTGTGGATGCCGCCATGAACGACCTCATTCGCCCCACCCTTTACGAGAGTTACCATTTTATATGGCCAACGGCACCCGCCCACCCACCCGCAAGCCGGCTTAGCACGCTGCGAAGTCCAGATGATGAACTTGTGGATGTGGTCGGTCCCATCTGCGAAAGCGGCGATTATTTCGCCAAAGATCGTTACCTTCCGCCGCTGCACCGCGGTGATCTCCTGGCCCTGTTTTCCGCCGGAGCCTACGGCTTTGCCATGAGCAGCCAATACAATGCCCGCCCCCGGGCGGTGGAAATTCTGGTGGATGGTTCCAACTGGCACATCATCCGCAAACGGGAATGCTATGAAGATCTCATCCGCGGAGAGGAATGAACCACCATGACCAGCCGCTACATGGACTCTGTCCCTTATCTGCAAAGCCGACAATTTATCGAAGGCTATATTTGGGCCATCTTGGCGACACGGGAATTTCCATCCGACACAGCATTATCCCTTGATCCCGCCCATATTTATGTGGGCACCCTGCCGGATGGCACAAAATTGGTGGCCTCTCCACCGGATACGCCTTTGCACCTGCCAGGCGCCATCATCCGCCCCTGGACCGTACAATTGTACAATGATGCAGCACAAAGCATTCCCCTGGCGTTCCTGGAGGAAAACAGCGGACGCTACGTGCAACTTGAATCTTTTGGCGTTGGTCTTGACGGCGAACCGGTGGTCGGCCGGCCTTCATACTGTAAATTTCTGATCGGCACCACGAACGCTCAAACCCGCCTGTGCCCGGAATAATCTCAATCATTCCCGGCATCATTCCACCCGACCCAGCACTTCGGTTTTCAGAGGGCTTACCATGCGATAACGAATTCCCCGCCAGGTCATGCGCCGTCCAACGCCCGCCGCAACCAGTGTCAGCAGCATCCAGGCCTGCACCAGTGGAAAGCCCAACGCATACCACCACCACACCCGATTTAACGCTGCAGCGTGGTTCGGCAGCAGACGGCGGCCGCCACGCAGCAACATCAGTCCGCGAAAAATGCTTAACACGTACAACACAACCAACACTGCCAGTGATCCCGCCGCCCCACCCCATTGGTGCATGTAAAAACCGGATATGGCAAAATAAAGTGCGGAAAAAAAAGTCAGCAGGTATAGTCCTGATCCCGTTGTAGCGCTCGCCCATAAGTGCCACGCACTTATCCGGGTGATGCGAAACTGCCTGGTCATAAATTCAAAGAGGCTGCCAAAACCATAATCCGCGGAGGATGCCACCAGACACTGCGGTACAAAATGAATTTTCACGCCCGCTTTTTTTCGCACACACCAGGAAAGTGTAAAATCGTCGCTAAGAGCGTGCTTCCACGCCGCGTCCACCCCATACCCATAAAAATCCGCCCGTCGAATGGCCATGGAGCCACCCCACGCCACCGTGCGCCGGTAGGGACCAAACAAACTTGCCACAATCGCATTGGATATCGAAACGATGGCATTAGCCGCATGCGAATTGACCGGTATGTAAAACCTGTAGCCCGTCGTCGCACCGATATGCGGGCCATATCCCAATGGCCCGATCAAAGCCTGCAAACACTGTGGACCCAGATTAGCGTCGCCATCCACAAACGCTAACACTTCGTCCTGGTCCGTCGTCGCCGCAACCGCTTTTAACGCGTTTTGCACCTTCTGCCCTCTTTCCACCGCCCGGCCGGCAACGACAATATCCAGCTTGCCCGGAGGCAACTTCTTTTGCAGTTCACGAATCACTTCGCACACCGGATCATCGGAGCTTTCCACCGTGGCAATGATCCGGCAGTGCTGATAGGCTTGATGCAGCACTGCCTCCAAATTCGCATGAGTACCCGAATCTACCCCCTTGATAGGTAAAATGACCGCCACCATCGGGGACCAGTCAGTAACGGGTCGAGCCGCAACTTTCGGCATTCTATAGCTGAAAAACTGGGCAATCCGCAGGCCCCACACAGCCAGCAGCAACTCTATGCCCCAAAGCACCAGGAAAATCAGCGTTTGCAAAGTCACCTCTAGTCCAACCTACCATCATCATACCCGCGAATTTACATTGCGTGAATTAAGCCATAATATCAAAACCAGTCAATTCTTCTCAGTTCGTCCTGTGGGAAAGGTATGACATTCCCCCAAAAAAATGGTGCCCGGCAGGAGAGGATAGACACTGGAGCCGCAATTGACGGGTGGATAGCTTTCGACAACTGAAATATCCACACCGCTTCGATCGATCGGAGTGAACAGATCATACATGCGGTGAAATCTGGAAATTATCCCCGTCCTTAATGATGATTTGAACTGATACTCTCTTGACTTCATCGGCAGGAAGTTTATGATTCCCAATATGAATAGCAAGCGGACTATTGGTTTCATGCGAACCTTGGGGGCCATCCTCGTTTATGCCGCGTTGGCGACGACACCAGAAGCAGCCCAAGCGCAACTGAGGAAGGTTCCGCCTATGATTCCACGGATCAGCCAGGCTCATGGATCGATGTTCGCTTATGTGATCTCCGGCTTGGCACTGGTGATGATCACGGTGGTAGCGTTTCGTAGCGCCCATCGCCGCAAACCGTAACATGTGGAATCGCCGGAGCGCGAAGTGCCAGAATGGCGAACAACAAAAGAAGACGTATGCATGGTGATTTTCATCAGTTCATAGCTGCGTTTTTTCCTGGAGACGGCATCGGAACACTTTTTTATAAGGAGGTGTCTTATGACACGAACCAAATGGCTGATTACAGGGCTTGTGGCACTCAATCTGGCCCTGTTGGCGGGAATCGCCCAACAAATGCACACACCTGCTGCTCGCGGCCAGGTGGCCGGTGCCGGAGGCTATTTATTTGCCTCTGGGCAAGCCAACATCGGTGGTGTGGTCTATGTGCTTAACACCAGCACCGGGGTGATTTCCGGCATTATTTCGCAAGGAAATAGCCTGCAGAATCCTGTTTTCATCGCACCGCACAGCGTCAGTGCGGATGTAAGACGCATTGTCAAACGGTAAATTTTGTTGCGTTGGCCGCAACCTCCAATGAAAATGGCACTCTGCCGACAGCGGGCCGGCCATACTAAAAATGTTAAGACCCTTAAACACGGAGTATCAACATGAAACGTGATTCCATTCTTATCGGCGCTCTTCTCATCACCGCTTTGGTGATGAGTGTGGCTTGGCTTTTGCCCAACAACCACCCATCCGCACGCGCGGACATCCTGACCACCGGTGGTGATTACACCATGCTGACATGGGGCACCGGCGGTATGAACGCCAATTTCCTGACCGTATATGACCAGCGGCACAAGCTGATGCTTTCTTATGTGCTTGATGGCCGGGTACTGAAACTGCAAAGCTATGTGTCCCTGCGGCGACGTTTCCACCCGCAGCCCCTGCGGTAAAAAACGCAGCACCTGCAAGCGGCGTTAAAATTTTCCCCTTTTCGGCCTCGGTGGCTGAAAAGCCAGGAATAAATGCCGCACCAACACTGTAAGTCTAAGGAGAATTTCGTGCTGCAACTGGTTGAATCCCTGGCTCAAAAAGCCTTGGCAGGAGGAATGCTTTCCCGCGACGACGCCAGAGCGCTCATCGGCGTAAGTGGTGATGATGTCTATGATCTGTTCTACTGGGCCAACAAAATCCGCATCCATTTCAAAGGCCGGGACGTACGGTTTTGCGCTATTGTGGCGGCCAAGGTCGGCGGATGCTCAGAAGATTGCAAGTTTTGTGCCCAGTCATCCCACTACCAGACCGCGGTGCAGGGCCAGGCTAAATTAACCGATCAGCAGGTACTAGATAGCGCCACTCATGCCGCTGCAGTCGGAGCCGACAGTTTCGGCATTGTCAACAGCGGTCGCGGACCAACCCGCGGCGAACTGGAAAACTGGCTGGCACCGCTGCTGCAAAAAATCGCCGTCTCCGGAAAAACCCGTGCCTGCGCCACCCTTGGAGCGCTGACGCCGGAAACCGCCCGCTACCTTTATGATAACGGCGTTCGGCGTGTCAATCATAATCTTGAAACAAGCCGCAATTTTTATCCGACCATTGTTTCCACCCACCCTTATGAAGAGCGCCTCAACACACTCAAATTCGCCAAGAACGCCGGGCTTTCACTTTGTTCCGGCGGTATTTTCGGCATGGGTGAAACATGGGAGGATCGCCTGGATATGGTCTTCACCCTGCGTGATATCGGCGTGGATGTGATGCCGCTGAACTTTCTCAACGCCATTGCCGGCACTCCGTTGGAAGAGTTACCCAAACTGCCGCCGATGGAATGCCTTAAAATCATCAGTCTGTGCCGCTTTATTTATCCTGGCGTAGAACTCAAGGTGGCGGGTGGCCGCGAGGTTTGCCTGCGGGATCTGCAAAGCTGGATATTTTTCGCCGGGGCGGACAGCACCATGATCGGAAATTACCTGACCACTTACGGCCGCAGTCCGGCGGCCGATCACCAAATGGTTCGTGATCTGGACCTGAACTGGCGTGGTTACGCCAATGGTCCGGTAGAGCCAAGCAGCCCTAACCCCACGCTGTCCCGCGTCAGCCATACCGGCCGCTTCAACATTCCTATTTACCACGAAGCCGAAACGACCGTGTCGCAGGAAACCGCAGCCGCGGCTTTGCGCTAACTCTTGGGCGGACGCACAGGCTCCACCGGCTGCAATATCTTTCGGCGGGCCGGCGTAAGCCGTTGCAGCAGCGACTGCGAATATTCAAACCCAAACCGCGTGGATGCCCAGAGCGGTCCATAGCGATAGATCGTCACACGCCGCTCACCGATTTTGTTGGTCCGGCTCGATCCACCATGCATAAGACCATCCACAAACAGCACTGCATCCCCGGCCTTAAGATACACCGGAATAGCCCCGGGAAGCATGTCCATGGCATCACCCCTGGCATAATTACCCGCCTGCGGATGCGGAAAGTTGGACTTATGGCTGCCCGGAATCACCATCGTCGGACCATCGCCGGGGCCTATATCGGTCAACGCCAAAATGATATTGCACTGCCCGCAGCGAAAGACTCCGTTGGCATAATGATAAGCCCCCCGCAAGGCCCCACGATAGCCGCCGGAATGAACCGGATGGTGCCCACCCGAGCGACGGATCGAAGCAATGGCTTCGTCTATAAACAACCCCTGCACGTAACTGTCCTGTTCCCCGCAGTACCGCAGTACGTATTGAATCCAACTGGGATGATCGATCAACTCCTCAAACGGCGTGCCACATTCCACCGCATTGTGCAGCTCGTAACCGGTGTGCTCGTTATAGTCACGCCGCTGGGCATTGCCCCACCACTCGTTGAGCTTCAGATCGGGAAATTGATCAAACGCGGCGTTGAGCCGCAACAGCAACGCCGTGTCCACCGCTTGGTGCAAGATCAGGTAGCCGTTGAGGTCAAAGAAAAAATCGTCCAAGGCCGTCGGTTCGCGCACCAAAGTCGAAACCTTTCCTGATGAACTGGCAGTCGCCATAAAAAATTCCTTTCAAAGAAACATAGCCGTTCTCATCTTCTCCTTATAATAACGGATAGAATTCGTGTAATCATCCACTGTTTGTGCTATACTTCTCCTGTTTCCTAAGTAGACCGAGAATGGCCATTGTCATGGATTTTCCAGACCAGCACCCGCACCAACAGGAAACCTTTGGATTTAAGGTCTGGAGCGGACCGCTGCGGCCCCAGCACCAAGCCCATTCCCATACCGAAATTGAATGGAATTTTCTGTTATCCGGGGCTGCACGCTATCTCATTGCCGGTCGATTCCAACCCCTTGGCGTAGGCCGTCTGGCCCTGTTCTGGGCCGCCATGCCGCACCGCCTGATCGATGCCCAACCAGGCTCCCGTATGATCTGGGTAACCCTGCCCATCGCTTGGCTGATGCAATGGAATCTTGGCCCACGCCTCGTTGAACCCATGCTGGAGGGTCAATTACTGCTGGAGCCAAGCACGGCTTCCGGCCCATACGATCACGCACTGCTGCACCGCTGGACTGTTGATTGTGCGAGTTCCTCCACTCACCAACGGCAGGCTGCTATCCTGGAGGCCCATGCCCGGCTGCATCGCCTGGCCCACTCGTTAGGCGCCAAACCCGCCAAGCCGTCACTCAATGAAGCTGGCGGTGATCACATTCAGCAGCTCACCGCTTGCGCCAGTGCCCACTTCCTTGAAGATACTAATGTGACTACGATTGCCCGGGCGGCCGGATTGCATCCCAATTATGCCATGGGCCTCTTCAAAGCTGGCTGCGGGATGAGCCTGTGGGACTATGTCATCCGGCTGCGCATCGGGCACGCACAGCGGCTATTACTCACCACCAACCACAAAATAACCATGGTCGCCCTGCACAGCGGATTCAACTCCCCGAGCCGCTTTTACCAGGCTTTCCAAAAAATCGTCGGTTGCACCCCTACTGCCTATCGCCAGTCCGTCGGCCAGGCCGGACGACCACGTTGATAGTCCGGCCGCCACGGTTAATCCGGCGTGCCGCCCCCAACACTTTCCGCCACCTCATCGGCGTTGCGGTGCCCAATGACCTGGCCATTATCCCGCACATCCACCGCCCGTTCCTTAAGAATTTTGAACAACTTGCCCAGGTCCACAATCACACCCCAGATAAACCACGCGGTCGTCAGCGGAGAGAGCACAATCAGCACAATAATGTAAACCAGCCCCCAATTCCACCAATCCAAATTAGACCACGGATCAACAATGTTGATCCCCGTGATCACCACAAATGCCGCAAACCAGAACATGCTCCAGACAAAAAAACTCGCCGAGATAAATTTATCCCCACGGGTAAAGTTTTCATCGAACCCCAGCAGCAATCTTTTCCATTGCCGGATACGCGAGCGAGTTTCCACATTGACCGCATCATCCGCCCGGACATAGATGCCGCGATGCAACATGCGATCCATATTAAACGGTTCGCGGCAGGTGGCCAATGAGACCATGACGTAGCTGGCGATGGCGACGATCATGGTAATACCGAAAATCTCCTGGCCATTGAGGAAAAAGTGCGGCCAGATCTGCTCAATGACAATGCCGGCGGTCGCCAATACAGAACCGGCCAGTTGCCCGGCCCACGCCCCGGCCGCCGTTCCGCGGTTCCAGTACATACCGCCGATAATCACTGCGCCGCTGCCACCAAGATAGATCGCCCCGGTAATGGCAAAGAACATGAAAATATACTGGGTCTGCGAAAACAGCAGGCTAAACAGAAACGCAAAGATCGCCACACCGGTAATCGATAATCGCAGCAACCACAATTGGCTTTCGGGGGCAATGGTCCGCCGGCGTATCGGCAGAACAATATCCTGAATAAATATGCTGCCCCATGAATGTAAATAGCTGATATCCACCGCCACCATCATCAAAAACATCATCGCCGCAAAGCAGCCGCGTACCCCGGAGGGTAACAAATGCGTTAAGGCCAGCGGTATTTGCTCCTGACTTCTTATCGCCGGATTGG
>JAJZNX010000031.1 GCA_021852275.1 Planctomycetota bacterium
GGCATAAGTTCCCTGGCTGGTGGGGGGGGGGGCCTGGGGTTTTTGGGCTGCCATTTTTTTCTCCTGGGTTTTGGCTGCGGGTTTTGGCGGGAAAAGGTCGCGGGTGGCGGAAAGGGCGGCGTCGCCACGCTCGCGGACGATGCCGGCCATTATGGGGCCACCACAACGCAGGCACTTTGCCGGCAATGGCTCGGTGTAATTTTCCGAGCACTGGCTGCATTCAAAGGTCATTTTCACGGCTTCCCCTTTGGCTCCGGAACATCAACTCCTAGGGAGCGTCCCAGGCACGCCAACGCGTGTTCAGTCAGATAAAAGCCGGTAACGTTTGAGACTTTTTCAGTTGGGCTCGGAGGAAACTCGGGCGTTTCTCCGTCCGCCTGGTCGGCTCGGTGTTCCGCACCACGCCGCAAGCGCGTAGCCGTGGCAAATTTCTGAAACGCGGAATCGCTTGTGGCAGCCACCGCAGCCGCGGTCACTTCCGGGTTGCGAAGTTCTGCGAAGTCCAGGAGGTTCAGCGCTGCCCAGGTCCACACGTTGGTGCAGGCCACAAGGACAGCCTCCGCACACTGGTAAAGAATTTCGGGCGAATAGAGGTCTTGCGCTGGTTCGCGATCAACTTCTTTTTGCCCAGGCCCGTCGTCGGCGCCGTCGCCGGCGTCATGCTGAAACGCCTTGTGGCCGCGGTCCACAGCACGCTTGAAGGACGATTCCTTCATCCATGCGGGTGCCTTAGGGTCTTTGTTTTTTTCGCCGGTCATGGCCTTTTCTGCGGCCACCTGAATCTCAAAAATTTGGTGGTCTGCGACCTCCATTTTTTTTGCAAAGCAGCTTTTGTTGGCGCAGCGGCCTTCCTCCACCGCGTCCTCGAAAAGCAGCGAGTCCGTAGAGGTGTTGGCTGGGCAGCCACGGCACGCTGGCATTCCGGCAAATGGTACCTCCAGCCGCCATGGCACTTTTTTTAAATCGCGCCGCTCCATCTCCACCAGGCCGCGGAGTTTTTCCACGCTCATGGTCCATTCCCCGCCGTTAAATTTGCGGGCCACTTCCTCGGCAATGGCGATCTGTTGATCCATGTCGCGGACCGTGGCCAGCACGCGGGCGTGGCCCAGCGTGAGTTGGCGGCTTCGCAGCCTCTCCAGCACAGCCGGGGCGAGCAGCGAGACATAACTGCGGACGCGCACCCACTCTTCGCCACGGCCAAGCACTGCCGCAGCCGCGGCGATGCTGCCGGTCGCGGAAATCACCCGCTGAACCGCCAGGGCCTCGGCCGCTGGGTCCAGCTCCTGCCGGTCGAGGTTTTCAGCCGCGGCAAGTGCCGCGGCCGCGGTTCCCAGGGGGAGTATGTAGGCGCGGATGCGCGTCCATCCCAATTGCCTGGCCGCAGCCAGCCGGGTGTGGCCCCAGATTACCGAAAGTTTTGGGTTGGCGGAGTTGTCGGCGGGTGCCAGGCCAATGGGGGACATCTGGCCGAATTTTTTTAGCGATACGGCCATATCTGTCTGGAATAATACATCCGGCTTGCGGACATTGGCCGACGAGGCGTCGGCGATGCGGCTTAGATGAACTCTTTCTTCGGCCATCGCATCCGTGTGGACGGCGATGTTTTTGGAAATTTCGGCTGCGGCGGCAGCTTCTGCGGAAGGGGTTGGTTTCTTAACTGGTGACTTTTTCATGGCATTCTCCTTAAAAAAAATTAATAAGTTGTCAGGACGTTAACGGAACAGTCGTGGCAAAGCCCTATCTGTTTCTCGCTGTCGAAAATATCCCATTGAGCGGCATCGTTTTTGATGTGGCCGCAGCCAAAGCACCGCGTCACCCACGGGCTGATGGCGATTAAAAGCGATCCGGCTTTGTTTTTTTCTTGGTGAAACTGCCAAAAAACACGCTCGCTGCGGTCGCTGGGCAGCCCAAGTCCGTCGGCGATGCCATCACGCACCGGCTTTAGCGCCGTGGCCAGGTTGTCGGTGTCCAGAATTCGCGGTGCCTGGCGGACCATCAGGACGTGCAGCTTTGCGGGCGGCAGCATCCACGGCTCACGCATGGTGCGCGTGACGATGCAGACCGCCGTGCGGATAGACCGGATGCGGGCGTTGCGATCGCTCCAGTGCCCGTCGCGGGCGTTGCCACCCGAGGGAATAAACAGCGGCAAAACCCTTTGGACTCGGCGCGGATCAGGTTGCATTTTTGTCCCCACGTTCCGCCGGCTCAATGGATAAATCCAACCGGTGCTGCTCTAAGGCCGCAAAGTTTTTTTCATTACCCAGCCAGCGCACAATGCTTTCCAGGGCCATGCGGTGGCGCAGGCTGTGTGGACCATCCCAGTTCGGCTGGAGAATTTTGGGGCATTTGGGACAAGCCTGCTCAAAGAGCCATGGGTATTCGGACGGGTCCACGGTGCGCAGGGCCGCGGCGATCGCGGCATCGTCCTCTTCTGCCCGCCGCAGGTACTCGGCTAATTCGGCGGCGCTCGCCTGACATTTATCATGGTGGTCGCGCACAGACCGGGAAGCTCGCACGCGGGCTAGAATGTCGGGCAACCTGGGCCTCGTTTCCCCGCCGGCAAACAGAGCCTCGACGGCGTCGGAAACATCCCGCATCTCGACAGATGCCAGGCTGCGACGCCAAATCTCCGCTTCGGTCGGCGTGAGCTTAGCCGTCGGCCAGAGGTCAGTGATCGCGGTCCACATGGCCCGCAGTTCGTCGTTGGTCACGGTGGTTTCTCCTGTGGCACGAACGGATTTTGGGGCCGCACCGGTGCCAGCGGCGCGGTAAATCCCTGCTGGAGCATGACGCGCAATAGCCCCATGGGGTTGCGCAGAGTTTCCCCGGCCTGGGCGCGGCTCCAAATGACACGCATGGCCTGATCCACCCGCTCTGCTCCATACTCGCGTTCCAGCGGCCGGATCTGCCGCAGGGGCCACGAACCATCCCACTCGCGGGCTATGGGCCGGCGGGAAACAGCATCGGCGGCGGAGAGCTCTTCCGCGGGACCCGTTTCGTCGGCCGCCACAACGTCGGCGGTTGGTGATGTTTTCTTTTGATCGGAAAAATCAGCAGCGGCGGCAGCGCTGCTGCTGCTGTTAACTCTGTTACTCTGATACTCTATACTCTCCGGTGCACAAACGCTGCACAAACGCTGCACAGAACCTGCACAGAACTTGTTTTGGGAATCCTGGCTGCCATTCTGGCCTGTTTCCAGACCCGGAAGCACGGCCTGGGCTTCGCGAGTGGCAAATTCACTAAGTCGGGAAGAATTCATGCGGCGGCGGTTCTTGACGCGCATCCGTTCATCGGCGACCATGCCGCGGCAAAAAATGACTCCGCGTGCGTCGCGGCTGAAGACACCTGCAGCCTCCAGTTCAGCCAGGGCTGCGGCCACATCGTCGGGCGTCGCCCCGACCGTCCGGCCGATTTCCGGGACGGTCAGGGGCGAGCCGTCGGGGCGGCAGAGAAATCCACGTGGTTCGCGTTCGCTCATGGTCGCGAGCATATCGATCCAGAGGCCCCGGGCTGCGAGGCTGCACATGCGCAGCTCCGTGGCACAGAGCCAGCGGCGGGGAAAAAACGAAAACCATGGCAGGGATGGCATCGGTTCAGTTCTCGTTCTCGGTAGACACAGAATTAAGGCAGTTGCCCGAGTGAAACAGGATAGGGCAGTTTTCATCGCCGCATTTTTCCAGTCGCGGAGCGCGGTAAAAGTGCCCGACCAGACACATGCGGAGGAACGGGCCTCCTACGGGGCCTTCTTGTTCAAACTCCTGCCGCACCCTTTCCTCCCATGCGTCGTCATCGAGAGTGGGAGCGCCGTTGGCTCGGATTTCCAGCAGCCGCAAGCACGTCTCGAGCATATTGCGGCGGCAAATCCAGGTCATCACCTGCTGGCTGGCGAACCAAAATTCACGCAGGCAGCCGGAAGAGTTCCACCAGCCATCCAGGAGCACCATCAGGTCACAGTTGGAGAGTTCTTCCAGATCGCGGCGGAGGTAATCGTGGTGCTGCGGCTGGCCGGCGGGTTCTGGCAGTCTGCTGGGATCCACCGGCTCACCGCCCAGGCGGAGGATTTCCATTGCGGCCTCGTCAAAGGCGGCGCGGACTTTTTCGGGGGGCACCCCGGAGATCGGGCCGGAAATGTATACGCGGGTCTTATCCATTTTTCACCTCCGCATCTTCAAGCGAGTCGATCTGCTGCTGGTAGGCTGCTCTGAGGTTCTCGTGCATCTGTTGCTGGTATGGAGAGACAGCGGCCTTTTCCTCGCGTGGGAAAATCTCAAAACGCAGTGGCTCCAGCGTAAATGTGGCCGTCATCCACGACCAGGCCGCATCTTTAATTCGATCCTCGCAGGCGATCCTAAATGAGTTTCGCCCAGAGAGCACCCGCGCCGCACCAATCGCGCGTTCCAGCAGCGCGGATAGTGCGACCGCCGCATCTTGCAATGGATCGGTCAGAGCGCTTACCCGGTCGTACGACCTCTTGTGCTGGGAAAGGACCAACTCGCAGGCGTCCTTGAAGCCTTTAACCCATTGTATGGTCAACTGATCGGGGGAATCAGCTATGCGCCGCCGGATGTCCCGGAACAATGAGTCGTAGCGGGAATCCACGATTTCCGCCTCGCACATCATGCGGAACAGCGGGTTGTCAAAGAGGCTTTTGGCTTCAACCGCTGCCCTAAGCGTGATCTCGTAGCGCGTCTGCCACTCATCGACAAATTCTTTTACTCGGTCGTCCACGGTTTTCTCCTGAAAAAAATGTGCCCTTCCAATTCCGCTGGGTTTTCAGCCTGGTGGTGTGTCGTTCCGGAAAAACCTCCGGATTGGTTGCGGGCACGTTCGGCAAAAAATGGGTCAATGTAAAAAAGCGCCCCGGGGCGGCCAACGCGGTGCGTTGACTGGAAACACCCCAAGGGCACCGTCTGCGATCAAGTAAAAGCCAAAAGCAGCATTATGACACCGACCACCGCCGCGGCTATCCCAAGCCAGACCAGCACGTCTGAAAAATTTGCCTCATCCCTGAGGTCGCCGACCGTGACATCGCCGCGGCCGCAACCGCCGCGGATGATGGTGTCCTCTGCCGGCCGCGGCGCAGGCAGCGGCTTTTGGCCTGCGACCTGGGCCGCACACAAGCGGCAAAACGTCCGCTCCGAGTCGTTGGAAACCCTCCACCATATCTCCCGCGGCGGGTTGAGCTTTTGGCCGCAACCAGCGCACGCTGGGATTTTCCAGAGCTGAGACTCCAGCTTTCCCAGTGCGGCCGCAGGAAGGCTGCCTCCCTGAGCCACGCCCGCCGCGGCCATGTGGTCCGCGCGGCATTGGTTACACAGGAGCACCCGGCAATTGCATCGCAAAAAAGCCTCGCCGCCGCAGCGGCAGCATTTTCCCAGTGGCGTGATGCTGAGCTTTTCGGCCATATGGGATTCGAGCGGGTTAATGAGGGTCGCATCGGGCATCATCGGCAGTCCTTTCTCTGTCACGGTAAAAAAGCACAAAACAGTCATCGCAGAGGCTGCGGAGTCCCGCGCAAACGGGGCAGAAAATTTTTCCGCAGCCGCCCTCGCACGGGTCGGATTTTTCAAACTCGCACGGCTCGCCACAATTACCGCAGCGGACCTCGCGGGTTTTGTTTTTTTCCCTGGGCACGAGCACCATCATGCTACACCTCTTTCATCCAGACGCTGGCTGGGAAACCGACCGCCTGCGGGCGGATTTTTGAGAAGGGGCGGCGGCGCTAACGTCCATGTCAGACGCAGGCACGGTTGCGTCGGTGTCGCGCGCCGCCCCCAGTGGTTGGTAATGGCCCTCTGGCGGAGCAGCCGACAACAGGATTGCCTCTTCGCGTTCGACCTTGGCCAGCAGCAGATCGGCCCCGATGTCGGCGATTGTGGGAAGGGTCCACCGGCGCAGCTTCTGGATCCGGTGGAATTTTCTCATGGTGTCCGGTCTTAGCCCCACGAGCTGCCGGGATCGGTGCGGTAACTCTTGCAATTCTGCCATGGTAAGCTCCTGTTGTTTCTTATGGGACTTGCCGCTATTTTTTGTCCATGGTGGAAACTGTAAAAGCCCGCTATGGGGCCGTGGCCGAATCTTCTCTTTCCAGCCAGGATGCCGGAGTGCGCGCTGTGGCCGAGGCGTTTGGTTATTCAACTGCGGAACTCCTGGCCATCCCCGCCCAGGCCAATATGGGCCTTTCCTGCGGCAATCCGACGGCAATGGCCAGCCTTAAGCCCGGCGAAACCGTGGTGGACCTTGGCTGCGGCGGCGGGTTGGATGTATTTCTGGCGGCAACGAAAGTGGGTCCGCAAGGCAAAGCCATCGGTATTGATATGACCCCGGCCATGATCCAACGCGCACAAAAAAATGCCGCCTGCGGTCCGGATGGTCGGCCCTACACCAATGTCGAATTCATTCTTTCCACCATGGATCACACCACCTTGCCTGACCGCAGTATCGATTGTGTTATTTCCAATTGCGTGATCAATTTAGCCGAGGATAAGCCGGCGGTGTTTCGTGAAATCGCCCGGATACTCAAGCCCGGCGGGCGGCTGGCCATCAGCGACATTGCCCTTAAAAAGCCCTTACCGCCGGAACTGGCCCATAATGTAGCCGCCTATGTAGGCTGCATCGCGGGTGCCATATCGATGCAGGATTATGAGCAACAGCTCAGACACGCCGGCTTGACCCACGTGGCGATCATGGATAGCGGAGCAGATTTGAACTCCTACGCCAAAGCGGAAAGTCAGGGCTGCTGCGGTTCGCCGACAATGGATGATCCGGTCGGCCAAGGCAAGGATGCGTTGAAACCCGGGAACGATTCACTCTTACGGGTGCTGTCTGCCACGTGCTGCGATCAAAATGCAGCGCATCGGGTCGGCAGGGTAGAAAAGCCTCTTCATGCCGCGATGTGCGATGTGCTGGCCCGTTACAACATCAACGATTATGCCGCCAGCGTGAAGGTGTTGGCGATCAAGCCGTAGCCGGCGAAGTACCCATTGTGGTGCAGGCATTCCTGTCTGCCGTGAATTGTTTTAGGACGGCGGCCATCTTGGCTGCCAAGGCGGGCTGGATGGCCAATAGCCGGAAGATGTATGTTGCCTGACAGTGCCGGGAGCGGGTGGATGCGCCATGGCAAACCCTTATAACTAAACAGTGCAGGATGCAACTGCGCAGTCGCTGCCGGCGCATTAACAGCCATTACAGAGCTGCGGTTGGGGCTGTTGCCGGGCAGGCCCGCCGGTTTACGCTGGTGTATGAACATCCATCGTTGACAGAATTGGGATATCGTGCTATTGTTATCCTAAAATGCAACGGTAGTACCCGTTTTTGGCGTGCGTATGTCGGCGATGATCGTAGCAATTCCCAAGGAAACCTTTGTCGGTGAATGTCGCGTGGCGCTCACACCGTCGCGCCTCGGTGCTTTGATCAAGGCCGGTTTTGAAATTCGCATCGAGGCTGGGGCGGGGGTAGCCGCCGGTTTTGCCGACGCGGTCTATCAGCAACGGCAGGCCGTGATCGTGTCCGACCGTGGCAGCCTGCTTTCGGCTGCGGATGTGGTGTTGCAAGTTCGCACTGCGGGTGCCAATCCGGAATTCGGGCATAAGGATCTGGCATTTTTGAAGCCCGGTGCGGTGATTATCGGCCTGGCCGAGCCATTGATGCAGCGCTCCGCTATTGAAGCCTTCGCCCGGGGCAAAGTCGTGCTTTTAGCCATGGAACTCATTCCGCGGATCAGCCGGGCGCAAAGCATGGATGCCCTTTCATCCATGGCCAGTGTGTCAGGCTACAAAGCGGTGCTGATGGCGGTCAACGAACTGCCGCGCATTTGTCCGATGATGATGACGGCCGCCGGTACGATTACCCCCGCCAAGGTGCTGGTGATTGGCGCGGGTGTGGCCGGACTCCAGGCCGTGGCTACTGCCCGGCGTCTGGGTGCCGCGGTCAGCGCGTATGATGTGCGGCCCGCGGTAAAAGAACAGATCTTGAGCCTGGGTGCCAAGTTTGTGGAATTGCCGCTGGAAACCAAAGATTCCCAAACCGCCGGCGGCTACGCCAAAGAGCAATCCGCCCAGCAGCAGCACCGTCAAAGCGAACTTATGGCCGGCGTGGTGCGTGAATCGGACGTGGTCATCAGTACCGCGGCCATTCCCGGCAAAAAAGCACCGGTCCTGGTTACCGCCGAAATGGTTGGCAACATGAAAGCCGGATCGGTGATAGTAGACCTTGCCGCCGGCTCCGGCGGCAACTGCGAATTGACCAAGCCTGGACAAACCGTGGAAGTGGGTGGCGTGCGGATCATGGGGCCGGTCAATCTGCCTTCCACGCTGGCGTATCATGCCAGCGAACTCTACTCCAATAACGTGTCCAACCTGCTGCTGCATTTGACCAAAGCCGGCCAGGTTGTTCTGGATGATAAGGATCAGATCACACACGATGTGCTGGTTACGCGCGACGGTCAGGTGGTAAACGCCAACGTGCGGGCGGCCTGGGGTTTGCCTTCTTCAACGCCGTCATAAAACAAGGAGTTGCGTCATGGGTTCAAGCCTGACATCCAATTTATTTGTTTTTATACTGGCGGCTTTTCTGGGTTATGAAGTGGTGCGCCGGGTATCGCCGCAGTTGCACACCCCGCTTATGTCGCTGACCAACGCCATTTCCGCCATCTCTGTGGTCGGGGCGATTACCATCGCCGGGTCCCACCGCGACGGTGTATTGCTGATAAGTCTGGGGGCCATCGCCGTCGCCTGCGCGATGATCAATGTGGTCGGCGGTTTTATGATCACCGACCGGATGTTGAAGATGTTTAAGAAACGCAAGGATAAATGATGGTTGCCGCCGCTAAGACTACAGCATTGCACGCCGCGACCACCTGGCCGCACACCGCCCATTGGCCGTGGTACGTAACGCTGGTATACATGGCTGCGGCGGTGATGTTTGCCCTGTCGCTTAAATGGCTAAGCTCGCATAAAACGGCGCGGCGCGGTGTTAAAATCGGCGAAATCGGCATGGCAGCAGCGATTTTGGCGACGCTGTTTCTGCCGGAGGTGCGGCAATACAACTGGATTTTCGCCGGGGCGGTCATCGGTGCCGCCATCGGCGTGCTGCTGGCCGTGCTGACTCCCATGACCGCCGTGCCCCAGCAGACTGCCCTCTCCCACGCCTTTGGTGCCCTGGCGGCGGCACTGGTGGGCACGGCCGAATTCTACGGCCATCATGCCCAGTTGACCGCCGGCAGCACTGCCGCTATCGGTCTGGAAAGCCTGCTTGGTTATCTCACGTTCACCGGCAGCTTGATAGCCGCCGGCAAACTCCAGGAGGTGTTGCCGACCCGGCCCATCAGCTATCCGCTGCAGAATCCCATGAATCTTTCCGTACTCGCCGCGGCAGTGGCCTGCGGTGTGTGGATGTGCATCTCGCCGCACATCGTGTTTTTGTATCCGGTGTTTGTGGGGCTGTCGCTGCTTTTTGGTGTGCTCCTGATCATTCCGATCGGCGGCGGCGATATGCCCACCGTCATTGCATTGCTGAACAGTTATGCCGGGCTTTCCGCCTCGGCCATGGGGTTTGTAGTTAATAATAAGTTACTGATCATTGCCGGCGCGCTGGAAGGTTCTTCCGGGTTCATTCTTTCCATGATTATGTGCCAGGCCATGAATCGCTCGTTTCTCAATGTGCTGTTCGGGCAGGCGGCCAACGGAAAAAGTGCTCCTGCCGATGACGTATACGGCGGGAAAATAAGAACTACCACCGCCGAGGAGGTGGCCGATATTCTCGCCTCCGCCCGGCGCGTGGTGATTGTGCCCGGCTACGGATTGGCGGTGGCCCAGGCCCAGCACGTAACCGGCGAGCTCTTCGAGCTGCTGGATTCCAAAGGGGTGGATGTGCAGTTTGCCATTCATCCTGTGGCCGGCCGCATGCCGGGGCACATGAACGTGCTACTGGCCGAGGCCGATATTCCCTATGATCGCCTGCAGGAAATGGAGCATATCAATGAGCAGTTCGCCGATGTGGACGTGGTAATTGTCAATGGTGCCAACGACGTGGTCAACCCGGACGCCCGCGACAATCCCGGCAGCCCCATCGCCGGCATGCCCATCTTAAATGTGGACAAGGCCCGGACCGTGGTGGTGATTAAACGCTCTTTAAGCCCGGGGTTTGCCGGTATCGCCAACCCTTTATTTGCCCGCGACAATTGCCTGATGCTTTTTGCCGACGGCAAAAAAGCCACGCTGGATATCATTCAGGAAGTGAAAAAACTTTGATGCGTCCGGGACAGTGTTTCGGGTGGGGCGTTCGCGGCGGAGGGGCCGGCCAGCGCCCAGCATTGCCTATCTGCTCCAATGGCCGTATAATTTCGGGTTGGCAAGTTTCTGGATGTTTCGTCGTCGTGGTGCGACGGCCGGGAACAAGCCTGGATGGCGGCCGGTCCTGGCGGACATTAGCGCACGCCGCACAGCCCAGGCGAATGTCACAAAGTTCGGTGCGCAACCATCCCCACCCGCAACGGGGCATTTTCGATATTTCCCCTCCAGGATGCTCTGCGGCTACGTGCGTGTTGCGACATTTATTAGAAAGGGTTATTACTCATGGTGGATTTTAAGTTACTCAAAGATCTGGGTTTGGACGACGATACGGCCAACCAGGAAGTGAAGAATGTAGTGGCCGCGCAGATACCCGGAGGTGACCTCGGGCAGATGATGGAGAAGAGCGGCCAGGCGTTTACCAACGGGTCTATTCTCAAAGGGAAAATTGTCAATATCCGCGGCGACGATGTGGTGGTGGAAATCGGCCTTAAGAGCGAAGGCGTGCTGTCGCGATCCCGCGAGTTTGATGCTCCGGCGGAAGTGGAAATCGGGGATGAAATCGATGTGCTGCTGGAACAGGTGGAATCGGAAAACGGCCTGGTGCAAATTTCCAAGCGCAAGGCGGATCGAATTCGCGGCTGGGAATCGATTGTTCAGACCAAAAAGGAAGGAGATCCTGTTTCCGGTAAGGTAACCCGCAAAATCAAGGGCGGGCTGCTGGTGGATATCGGGGTGCCGGTGTTCCTGCCGGCTTCGCAGGTGGATATCCGCCGGCCTGGCGAAATAGGCGAATTTGTCGGCCGGGTCATTGACGCGGAAATTCTCAAAATCGACTTGGAGCGTAAGAACATAGTTATATCCCGCCGCAAGCTGCTGGAAAAGCATCGCATCGAAGCCAAACAGAAACTTTTTGACGATATTCAGGTCGGCCAGACGCGCAAAGGCACCGTCAAGAACATAGCAGATTTTGGCGCATTTGTGGATTTAGGCGGTGTGGACGGTTTGCTGCACATTACGGACATGAGCTGGGGCCGCGTGAATCATCCCAGCGACATGGTCAAACTGGATCAGGATATCGAGGTGGTGGTGCTGAATATCGACCGCGACCGGGAAAAAATCGCGCTGGGCCTCAAGCAGAAGCAGGCCTCGCCATGGGAACAAGTCGAAGAAAAATACATTGTCGGCAGCCGGCTCAAGGGCACCGTGACCAATATTATGACCTACGGCGCTTTTGTTAAGCTGGAAGAAGGTGTGGAAGGCCTGGTGCATATTTCCGAAATGAGCTGGACCAAACGTATCAATCACCCCAGCGAAATGCTGTCCGTGGGGGAGGAAATTGATGTAGTGGTTCTGGAAGTGGACAAAAACAAGCAGGAAATCAGCCTGGGCATCAAGCAGACGGAGGCCAATCCGTGGACGGTTCTGGGTGAAAAATACCCGGCGGGAACGGTGGTTGCCGGCAAGGTGCGCAATCTGACCAACTACGGCGCGTTTGTCGAAATTGAAGAAGGCATCGACGGTCTGCTGCACGTGAGCGACATCAGTTGGACCAAGAAAATCACCCATCCCAGTGAAGCGCTGAAGAAGGGTGATGAAATTAAGTGCGTGGTCTTAAGCGTAGATCAGGAAAAAAACCGCGTCGCGCTGGGACTGCGGCAACTCACTGAAGATCCGTGGGTTCATGCCATTCCATCCAATTACCATCCCGGCATGATCGTGAAGGGCAAAGTTACCAAGATCACCAACTTTGGGGTGTTTGTGGAACTTGAGCCTGAACTTGAAGGCCTGTTGCACATCAGCGAGATTTCCGAAAATAAAGTGGAAAATCCGCAGGATGTGGTCAAACTGGGCGATGAACTGGAAGTCAAAATTATCCGTGTAGACCTGGAAGACCGCAAAATCGGGCTTTCGCTTAAACGGGCGCAGCAAGGCGAAGATCAGGGTGAAGACAAACCTGTTCGCAAATTCAAGGGCGGGTTGGACGGTTAAGTCTGCATCACGGTCTGCTGAATTTCCAGGGGCACGGCCAAAAGCCGTGCCCTTTTTTTATGGGGGGTGCCGGTTGGGCCGGCTGCGCGGGTCGTGGGTCGAGATAAGTTCGCCGTGGCTGGAGAGGCCCGGCCGGCTACGGGGGCCTACTTGGCGTAATGATGAAAGGAATGGATCATCTTATAACCGGCCACGCAGTTGCTCAATGCATAACCGGAATAGGCGTCGCATCTTATTTGGGGCAGCGGATTTTGCCGGAAGCGGCAATTGTTAAATTGGATCCAGGTTGGCGGCCCTTTTTCAGCCCCGGTAAGAACCGCCACTCGG
>JAJZNX010000113.1 GCA_021852275.1 Planctomycetota bacterium
GATCAGCGTTACGGCAGTGGTGGCGTCCTCAACAGCGGGGACACCACTTGTGGTGCGGGCTTCCAGCCTGCCCGGTCGCCCTTTCGTGAACGGTTACCAGAATTTCATCTTTTTCCCGGATTCTTACCTCAGCGTTCTTTGATACGGATATCAGCTACAGGATGCCTGAAAATGAATTCCGGCCAGCAACAACGCAACCAGCTTGATCACCTGGACTCAGGCTCTGGCCTGCCTGTAGCGGCGGATCAAGGCGTTGGTGGAAGCATCATGGGTCAGTCCGGAATCGGTCGGGGCGAAAAGTTCCTCCCCAATCCGCTTCGCCAGCACCTTACCCAGTTCCACGCCCCATTGATCAAACGAATCAATCCCGAAAATCGCCCCCTGCGTAAACACCGAATGTTCATACAGCGCCACCAGCGATCCAAGCACCTCCGGCGTAAGCACATCGGCCAGAATAACATTGGATGGCCTGTTGCCTTCAAATATGCGATGCGGCACCAGCCAATCCGGCGTGCCTTCGGCCTTGACTTCCGCCGCCGTTTTCCCAAAGGCCAACGCTTCCGCCTGCGCAAACACGTTGGCCATGAGCAGGTCATGATGTTGGCCCAGCGGATTGAGCGACCGGCAAAAACCGATGAAGTCACACGGAATCAGCTTCGTGCCCTGATGAATCAACTGATAAAAAGAATGTTGCCCATTGGTACCGGGTTCGCCCCAGTAGATTGGCCCGGTTTGATAATCCACACGCTGGCCATCCAGGGTAATGCTTTTCCCGTTGGATTCCATGGTCAATTGCTGCAAATACGCGGGAAATCTCTTCAGGTATTGATCGTACGGCAGTACAGCCACCGTCTGGCTTCCGAAAAAATTGTTGTACCATACCGCCAGCAACCCCATGATCACAGGCATATTTTTTTCCAGCGGCGCCGTGCGAAAATGATGATCCATAGCCCGAAAACCGGCCAATAATCGAGTAAAATTTTCCGGCCCCACCGCCAGCATGGTTGACAACCCTATGGCGGAATCCATTGAATACCGCCCCCCCACCCAATCCCAGAATCCAAACATATTCTGCGTATCAATTCCGAATGCCCGCACCGCCTGGGCATTGGTCGAAACTGCCACAAAATGACGCGCCGTATGCGCCGGATCTTTGGCTGCCCGCAGCAGCCAGTCCCGGGCACTGTGCGCATTGGTCATCGTTTCCAAGGTTGTAAACGTTTTGGAGGACACAATAAACAGGGTCTGCGCCGGCACTAAACCGTTCACAGCTTCGGCAAAATCAGTGCCGTCAATGTTGGAAACAAACCGAAAGGTCATATCCCGGCGAGAATAGTGCCGCAACGCCTCGTATGCCATCACCGGGCCTAAATCCGAACCTCCGATGCCGATATTAATCACATTCCGTATCGGCTCGCCAGTATAGCCCTTCCACTCTCCGCTGCGCACGCGATTCGCAAACGTCGCCATCCGATCCAGCACCTGGTGCACTTCCGGCACCACATTATGCCCATCGGCCGTATACGTGTCCGTCCGCGCCGCCCGAAGCGCCACGTGCAACACGCTGCGGTTTTCCGTTACATTGATCTTTTCCCCCGCGAACATCGCTTCGCGGCGCGATTCTACCCCGGTTTGCCGGGCCAGGCCGAACAACAAAGCCATGGTTTCGCCGGTCATGCGTTGCTTGGAATAATCAAGAAACAAACCCGCCGCCTCCAACTGAAAGCGTTCCGCCCGTCCCGGGTCGTCCGCAAATAACTCCCGCAACTGCCGGGTCCGCAGCGTTTCGCAGTGGCGGGCCAGAGCCTGCCAGGCCGGATGCCGCTGAAGCGCCATGTTCTTTTCACCAGCCACCGCAGTTTTGATACTTTCGTTTACCACCATGAGACAACTCCATTGCAATAAGACATTGCCTGTTCAGCCGCGGCCAGGCACTCATCTCGGTTACACCCGGCACGCGGCTTTCAAGCGCGGGCGGTCACCAGATTTGCACCCTTGGTTTTTACCGACTCCATCAGTTCATTCCACGATTTTACAAACGACGCGGCGCCTTCCTGCTGCAACTGTTGAGCCAATACATCCACCTGAATGCCCGCTCCGGCACATTCTTTCACGACTTGTTCCGACCGGCCAATATCCGAGGTCATCATCTGTCCGACCGTGCCATGGTCCGCAAACGCCAGCAATGTTTCCTCCGGCATCGTGTTGATGGTGTCGGGTGCGGCCAAAGCGCTGATATAAAACGTATCCGGGGCCTGGGGATCCTTGGTGCCGGTGCTGGCCCACAAAAGTCGTTGCGGCATGGCCCCGGCGACGATCAGCTTTTTCCAGCGGCCGGCGGCCGTCAATTCCCGGTACGCCTGGTACGTATAACCCGCCACGGCCAGGCCCAGCCGGTTACGCAGCGTTTCCGGCACCTTGCCGAGAACAGCCTTGTCCCATCGACTGATAAATACACTCGCCACGCTGCCTACCCGGGCATGAAGGCCCGCCGCTATGCGCCTCTCTATGCCGCGCGTGTACGCCTCCGCGGCGGCCACATACTGCCGGGCTGAAAACAGCAGCGTCACATTGACCGGTATACCCTGAAATATCGCCTCCTCGATCGCTGGAAGACCCGCGGCCGTGCCGGGAATCTTAATCAACAAATTCGGTCGGGCCGCACGGGACCAAAGATCTTTTGCCGCAGCCAGCGTCTGCGCCGTATCGTAGGCCAACAGCGGCGAAACCTCCAGGGACACAAAACCATCCAGGCCGCCGGTCCGGTCGTAAATGGGGCGAAATAAATCAGCCGCCCTTTGCAGATCATCAATCGCCAACTGAAAAAAAATGTCTTCGGTCGAACGGCTGCCGGTTTCTCGCAGGTGACGGATGGCGTCATCGTAAAAATTACTTTTACTGATGGCATGATCAAAAATGGTGGGGTTCGAAGTCAGCCCGGTTACGGCAAGTTCCTGGATATACCGCTGCAGCGTTCCGCTGGACAACAATTTGCGGGTGATGTTATCCAGCCACAGGCTTTGCCCCATATCCTGCAGGACTTTGGTATGAGGGTTGATGTTTGCGTTCGCCATGATGCACCTTTCTAAAAATGCCTGTTCTTATTTCAAAGTTCACAACTGCATGTGCCGATCATAACCGGCACCTATGCCTTTATCATCTCTTCAAAAGTGTAGCAGCCTTGACAGCGAAAAGTAAGGGGCTGTCAGGAAATAAAGTGTAGTAATACGGCGCAGGCATTTTGGCGGCCGGCGAGACGTGAGCGACGCGCATACCCCGTTAGCGGGTCTGTAAGGAGCGAACAACGAAGCTGGCCGCCAAAAGGACCAGCCGGATGGTACAGGTTATTTCTTGACAGGCCCTAAGGGGCCATGGGATTGCCGAAATTCCGTTCCCGCTGTACCATGCGTTGCAAGTTGGTGAATGTACTGTAAAGCCGGAGAATAAGACTATGTCACATACCCACACAGGTGAATTTCCCATTGGCTTCAGACGCGGCGGAAGCCCTTGGCAGCGTAATCTGGAGACCTTGGCCAAGTTTGCCAAAGACCATCATTTTGCCGGCATCGACACCGGGCCTGAACCCGTTACCGAACTGCGAAAAATCAAGGATGCCGGTTTGACCATCGGCACGGTAGACTTGAAAGACTGGGCCATGCTGGCCTCCCACGATGCCGGCAAACGCAAAGAGGGGGCCGCACGGAATACCGAACTCGTCAAGCATTGCGCCGCCCTGGGTGTGAAAAACTTTTTTGTCGTGGTTATCCCGGAAGATCATGCCCGTCCCCGCGCCGAAAATTTCCGATTTGCCATCGACGGCTACGGCCAGCTTGCCCAGGCCATCAGCTCTGCCGGTGCCCGACTGGCCATTGAAGGCTGGCCCGGCGGTGCGCCTCATTATTCGAGTCTGGCTTGCACCACCGCCGACTATCGCGCATTTCTCAAAGATCTTCCCGGCAATGTCGGCATCAATTATGATCCATCGCATTTAATCCGCGTCGGAATCGACCATGTGCGATTTCTGGCCGAATTCGCCCCGCGCGTCTACCACGTACATGGCAAAGATACGGAATTGATGGAAGATGAGCTTTACGAACATGGCAACCTGCAGCCCGCCACATTCGCCAAAGCTCATGGCTGGGGCAGCCATCACTGGCGTTACACCATTCCGGGCCACGGCTGCGCCCATTGGGGGCGTATTTTTTCCCTGCTCAAGGCCGCCCACTATCAGGGTATGGTCAGCGTGGAGCTTGAAGATGAACACTTCAATGGCACCGAAGAAGGTGAAAAACGCGGCCTGATCTGCTCCCGGGAATATCTGCGCAGCGTATAGAGAGGAAGCGTTGCAATACATTCATGTTTTATAGCGCCAGCATTTTTATCCACTGCAAGGCTGCGTTGCCAAGTCCTGATCAAGAGTTGTCACCTTAATAAGTGGTTACGCTCCGCAAATCAGCCGGAATATGTGCCTGGTTCCTTCCGCTGTAATACTCCCAAAACTGGGCTCGCAGCTAAGGTGGTTTTTGCCCCGGTTTTTTGGAGTACTATTATGTCAGCGAAGCGTCGGCGGTTTACGGCACAGTTCAAGGCGAACGTGGCTATGGAGGCGGTGAAGGGACAGAGGACCATCGAGGAGTTAGCGGGGCTGTACCAGGTTCATCCGTCGCGGATTACCGCGTGGAAAAAAACATCTGGTTGAATACCATGCAATGGCGTTCGAGGAATCGTCTGGCCAAGGTTCCGACCATTCGCCACTCGCATTTTTGGCGAAAATAGATTCAGCTCCGGCAGATGCAGACTCTGACCCACATACAAAAGCGATTCTGTGGCTAAGGCGCTTTGCGCACTGCAGTTGTTAAAACTGCCTGTCGCCCCGAATTTACTGCTCTCCCACATTTGTCCAGACCGTTGCAGCCGCAGCAACCTGTCTGCACCACGTTTAATCGCCTGAATCACTTCCCGGCTGATTACAGTCGGTGCCGCCGTAGCTGTCGATGGCTCCACACCCGCCAAAACCAGATAAACCGGCAAAGAATAGACTATTGTTTTCCACAACTTGTTCATCATCACAGTTCCTGACAGCTATATACCGCCATCATCTAAAACTAAAACCCTCCACTTGTTGTGCCTGTCTGCCGCTCCGAAAAGGTGCGACATACATTGTGGCAACTCTCCAGCAAGTAAGGGACCGCGCAAAAATAAATTCGTGTTTTAGGGCGCAGAAATTTTGGCTGCTGGCGAGGCGTGAGCGAGGCGCATACCCCGGCAGTGGGTCTGGAACGAGCGAACAACGAAGCTGGCGGCCAAAAGGGCCAGCCGGAAAGTGCGAAGTTATTTTTGCCCGGTTCCTAATACCACACCTGCACATCAGGCGAACCTCCCGGGATCATCGCCACCTTGCCCGCTACTTCCGCAAAACCATTCCACCCGCTTAAGGCATGGATGCCGAAATCTCCAGGCGCGGTCGAGACAGGCCTCCGCAATCTCCGCGTGAGAAAACGGCTCCTGACCCCTTACTCCTGCATTCTGTCTCCTGATATTTTCCCCTGTGTCCTTGTGGTTCAATCTTCCCGTCGTCCTCAGCGTACCTCTGCGTGCTCTGCGGTGAAACCACACACCCCGCTGATCGCTGAATGCTGATTGCTCGCACACCTCTGTGGTGAACACGTACTCTCGTCTCCCTACTCCCGCCTGTAATTCAGTGCACCCGCGACGCCTGCATCTGCACTTGCCGCGCCCGGCCATTTAACGCCTGCAACACTGCCACATCTTTCGGAAAATCCCCAAATAACTTCACAAACTTGGCAATCGCTCTTTGCACCTGCGAACAAGTATCCCCAATATCCTCCAGCGTATTACGCTGGTCCGAATTCACACCACGCCGAACCATGGTCCGGCCATTGCGCACTTTTTCATTTGCCAGACGCTGGATATTGTTCACACTAGCCTGCAGTGCCGTAAGCCCCGCCGTAATCCGCACTGCCAAGTGCGCACTGATAGAATCCACGGCCGCCAACGCCGGTGGCTGCTCGCTTTTGGCCGCAGACGGCCCTTTCCCCCTGGCTGCCGCCGCGCTTTGTACATCCACCGCCAGGCGGAGCTCCGGCAAAAGACGCAACGACGAGTCCAGCGAGGCTCTGCGCAATGCCAGGATTATTCTGGGGTGAAGCTTTTTCCACTGGTCCCGAGCCAGCGCCTGCATGGCCTGTTGGCGCGATGCTTTCGGCACAATGTTGAAGCTCTTGACGATCAGGCGGCCACTCTGATGAACGCGATGCTTGTACACGCCGCCGAAACTGTGGTCAATCAAGCCCGCCATCGCTCGGCTTTGACGGGCATCCGGAATGGTTGGTGCTACCGCAGCCGCGGCACGAAAAGCATCAACAGCCCCGGCAAATGCGGAAATCCTCAGCATCGCCCTGGCCCGAACGCATTGCAATTCGTAGCGAGTCAGGTGCTTGTGCCGCATGGCCCGACGATTGAGGTTCAGCCACAGGGTGGCCGTTTGCAGCGCCCGATGGTAATGCCGCTGGGCCAACAAGGTGTTGAGTTGATCCATGGCGGGAGTCCCGGCCGCATGCAGTGCCCCGGCCAAAACCAGAACCCCACACGCAAAAACGACTCCCATCCATCGGCGCGGACCAGCCACGCTACGCCACGCTATACGTGCAACATTATAGTGAGGTTTCGTCAACATCGTTATTCTCCGTAAAAACTTACCTCTGAAACAAGACCCCAGACCGTTTTTTATTTGGACGGATCAATTGGTTGCTCATCGGGGATTCCAATGGGAGTCCGTGAATAAAACAAATACAGCAACTGTACCGCCGCTATGTACAACCCTATGATCATCAGAACTCCGCCGAAAGTCCACGTGCCCAGTGAAAAAATCGGAACCAGCGTCACCTGGCGGGAAGAATCCGCCGCTGTCGGGGGGTAATAGGCCACCAGGAAGGTCTCTCCGATCTGCGCGTCCGAGATGCCATGGTAGGCCAATTGCAGGCGGCCGATGTGGACATGTCCATCCGGCGAGCGATAACGGGCCAGAAAGTGAAATGTGTTGGCCGCATCGTATCGGATATTGTGCTTGGTCGTGAAAATCCGGTTGGGCCGGCCGTGGTGGCTTACCACTTCCGTCGTGATTCTGGCCTTGACGCGGGTCCCTTCAAATACCAGCCGCATGGGTGTGTAAATGCTGGAAAAGCCGACCACGGCTACGGCCAGGCCAAAGACCGCGAAAAACAACTTTGTTCTTGAATAACCTGGAATATATGTTTGCACAGTTTATATCCCTTTTTTTCCGGGTGCCGCCGCAAGGCCACGTCCCATGGAGGAGAGAGTGTTTCCACCCCACCACCAGGCTACGCCGACACCTCGGGAGTGGCCATCTCTTCTTCCACTCCCGCCCGGTGAATCTTACCTTTCCGTTCCAGCCAGCTTATGCCCAGAGTTATACCGACGGCCGCGATTCCGCCGAAAATCGTCAACAGATAGCCGGCAAAATAATCGTTCACTCGCGGAGAGTACGTACAGTGTACCACAGCTTTAGCCACCGGAAGATTGTTGCCGATGCTGGCCTGAAGCGCATCCTCATACAGGTGCTCCGCAGCCCCCAGGTGAGTCTTGGCGGCGGACAATGGGGCTGCTCCGTCTTTGCCGGAAGGGTCTGCCACCGGCGCAGACCAACCGTCAGCCAACCGTTGCGCCACCGCAGCGGATACCTTGGATGAGGCAGTTGGCGGCTGCGGCAGCGTTTTGAACACCGCCGTGAGGGTCAGGCCCGGCCCGGTGGCGCAGCGCGTAAGAGCCGCCGCCCGCTGTTGTAGAATGGCATCGCTTAGATCGCTCCATAACCGCGGAAAAAAGGGTTGCCTGGTATGGTGATGCCGGATATCGGCATCGTAAACGATTCCACCCGGGGCTTGCACGATAACATCTTTCAGATACGCATGGGCCGCCAGTTCTCTGGCCAAGTCGCGAACCTGGAAAACCTCGGCCGCCGAGGCCGTGGCCAGCGACAGCCGCAGCGTGCGATCAGCAGTCCAGTGGCAATCGCTTACCTCTGCGCCATGTGGTACCAGCACGCCGGATAACGCCTTTTCCAACGCCACGCGAAATGCCTTTTCATGCTGGTGAACCACCGACTCTTGTTTCTTTTTCTTGGCCCTCTGCGCTGCCGGATCGGTGGTGCGCAAGATCCAGACCTTGCTGACCTTGGAAAACTCTCCAGGTGCAAACCATGCCCTGCAAACGAGCTTGGTGGGGCGGACCAGGGCGAGTTGGGGTTGGCGTTGCACGGCTTGGTCGAGCACGCTGACAATCTGCCGCTCCGCCATCGGTTGGGAGAACACCACCATGGCGCGGATGCCCGCGTGCGGCATAAACCATCCGGAATAAAGACTGATCCACGCCCCCATCACACTGCCCAGAGCCAGACCGAAAAAGTTACGAAGCAGCGCCAGACCCGCCGCCGCAGTACCCATCTTATCGCGGGGAATATAATCATAGATCAATGGGTAACTTACCACGCCGGAAAGTGTACCGATCGCCGCACCGATCTCGCCGAAGAGAAATATCTGAAAAAGCGTGGGCCGATGATCCGGCAAGCCATACATCACAAACAGGTAATACACGATGCAGGTGATGATGTTGGCAATAATGCACGCCTGGTACACGCGCAATTTATTGTACTTGTCGGCCAGAAAGCCGGTAAGAATGGTGATGGGAATTAAGATGACCGCGCCAATGGCCACGTTATTGCCCATTTCCTGCTTGGTATAACCCCATTGGTCGGTGTACAGCAGTATTCCCAGACCGCCCAGCCCAAGCCCATACAGGGCGCTGGAAAATGTTAGAAAGTAAATCGGCAGAAATTTGAGCTCAAACACGTCCACAAAAAACTTGCGGACAAACTTCCACAGCGATAGGGTTCCTCCCATGGACTGCCGCAGCGTCTGGCGCTTCGCCGGAGGCAATTCCTTGATCCCCAGCGTTACCAGCAGAAAGTTGGCCAGATTCATCAAGGCCATAACGTAGAATATCAGCTTTTCGCCGGTAACCCCGCCGAAGAGGCTCCAGGGCCAAGAGTTGTATACATCATCGAAACGACCGATCATAAAGGCGAAAAACGCCATAATCGCAAAATTGATCACCAGTGAGTGCACAATCGAAGCCCGCCCACGCTGGTGCGGCGGTATGATTTCCTGCGTCAGCGGTTCAAAAGTGGGACCCAGCGAGCTGATCACATTCCCCGCCACCAGCAGAATCAAAAGCATCACCAGGCTGTTGGCATAGGGAATCAGCAGGCCGGTCAATACCGCCGGAAAACCCAGCACCAGTAAAGGCTTACGCCGTCCCCACGGTGTCCAGATAAGATCGGAAACATACAGCATGATCGGCGTAAGCACATAGCCCACAATACCGTAGCTTACTCCCAGCGTGGCGATAACAAACGGACTGTTGGTGAATTTACGCAGTTCCAGCGTAACCACCGTGCCAAAGGCAATAGATACAAAAATGCCAAAGGCCCACGGCATCATCGTGATGATGACCCATGGCCACGGCACCCGCTTAAGACGAGTTGTCATCATAAACTGGGAACTCCATACCCGCCCCGTTACCGGTGGTTGTCCCTCTTGGGACGCGGGCGTTAGTATTCGCCATGGTAGCCGACCATGCTACCATCGTCGGCTACCGCGCCAACCATGGCCACGCCATACGACATGGCCATCGGCTGACGCGGGTAAAAAGATACTGGCCCCCTTTCCCTTAAGCCTGGCGCACCTTGATAGCATACAAGTCCAAGCTGCCGCTGACCAACTCCACACGGATCATCGCCAACCCTGCCGTAATGTGCACTTTGCCCAGTACGCTGCTCCAGCCGACTTTCTTCGGCTGGGCCATCTTCACCGTACCATACCGGATTCCGTTCACCCAGATAGCCAGCACGGTGGGTACGCCGGGCTGACCCTGAATGCACACCTCCGCCGTAAACGGTGCGGCCGTATGCCCTGGAAAGGCCAGCCAGTCTCCGACGTTGCGAAAGCCTCCCAGAACCTTATGCCCATTGTATTTAATGCCGTAGGGGCCGGCCGTGGCAATGTTGGGAACCTCACCACACCAGATCAGCCCCGGCAACGCCTGGCCCAGAGTTACCGCATCGCGCTGCCGGCCTTTGAGTTCTTTCAACGCGTTAAATTTGGGCGTGTTGAGGTTCAGGATATCGGGGGTGAATTCCCAATCCGCCGGCCCTTCCACCGTGTAGTACACCAGCAGGTCTCCACCCTGCTGTGCATAATAGTTCTGCATAAATTCCGTCATCGTTTTCATACGTGGGTCGGCGTTGATGGCCAGAATTTGCGCTGTCGGTAGGCCGTCCACACCATCGCCGCCTTCATACGCTACACGCTGCAGCCCCCAATTTTTTGCCGCCATCGCGTCATTACGAAAACACATAACGGTTGTTGCATCCGGGTAATTCCCCGCCGCAAAATACTCATCCGGATTGCCGGACATCTTGTTAACGCCATAATAAGCCGAACCACCCGCCCCATGCACGTAACTGTTCACCGTTCGGGGCGGATGCTGTTTGGCCCCGTACGCATCCAGCCAGCATATCTGGCTGAAGCCCTGTCCAAAAGTACCTCCGCTGCCTTTCTGCCACATCAACTGCGGCTTTACCCTTTTCATCATGGCCGAATCACCGAACACCGACCGGAACAAATCGCTGATCTGCGAAATCCGGTATGCCGTGTAGCGCCACGCCGTGTAATATGGGTTCTTCTGCGGGTCAATGGCCTTAATCGGATGGGATGCCGGAAGGTTGGTCACAATATCTTTGATCACATAGAAGCACCAGAATCCGCCGGCATAATTCCAGGTTTCATTGCCATATTCCACATACACGTTCAAGCCTGCATCCAGCGGCGGATATTTCGGATGTGCCTGCGGCGAAGTGTACGGATTGGTGCCATCCGTGCCATACCGAATAGCCTGAGCCATTTTTGTTACAAAATCATCATCCGCCACTACCGGTACATTGATCCACAAATCGCGTTTGGCCTGGTTGGCCAACTGAATGTGGTGTTCCAGCGCCACCCCCAGCGAGGTGCCGCCCATCCGTCCACCGCCTGAAGCAATGTAGGGCGGGCATGGCTTGTAATACGTGAGCGGCGTTTGCCGGTCCGCCCAGTGCACCACCGTATTGCCGTTGGTTGCCGTCCAATCCATGGTGCGTATCACGCTGCCAAACTGCATAGCCTTTACGTAATAGTCCGTAAATGCCACGCTGCCGTCGGTGGGATAACCCGACCGATACAGCCGCACGTTGGTAAACCCGGATCCCTTCGGCGACTGAGCCGTGCGTTTGGAATCTGTGATCAGAATACCGATGCTGGCCCTGGGGCTGGTAACGGTAAAGGTGATATCCGCCGTGGTGGTATTGGTGTTGGCATCGTAGTGTTGATGGGTTACCTGCATGGTGTAGCCATTGTATACCCAGCCGATTTTCCCCTGCCCGTTAAATATCAGCTTGTACGTACCATTGATGTGCTCGGCGTTGCCGGTGTAAACCACGGTTCCTGCGTCCTGCGTGGGCCATCCCAGGCTGTCGTATGAAGCCATGGCCCGCATATCCGGGGTCTGCCATTGCCGGGCTTGCTTCATGGCATCCACAAACGCAAAGCTGCCATCCCAGTCGCTGTCCGTCCACACGCCCATGCCAAACTGGTTGGGGCCGCGGCCCACGGCAGCATCTACACCGCTGCTCCGGGACGCATTGGCCACCACCAGACCCGGCAAGCCCGCCAGACTGTTTCTGGCCAGCGCAGCACCCGCACCTGCCGCCACTCCCAGTTGCGCCATGCGAGCCAGCATTTCTCGACGACTCATTTGATTCGACTTGGACATGGTTTTTCCTTTCATCTAAGTTCGCTTGGGCTTACGGCCCGGATGCAGCCAGCGCCGCAGAAATTCCGGCCACCCGTTACCGGCCTGCCCTATCCTCTACGATCTGTCCGGTGGTGGCAATAATCATTGTGTTCTATACTGTTGATTATGTTCGAAAGTTGGCCGCCACCCCGTGCCGCTATCCTAAAAAGGCGCCTGCCCTGAATGGCACTTCCCGAAACGTGTTAGTGTCGTGCATAGCGGCTCATTTCCAAGAGTTGGCGGGCCTGTTGCCGCGGTACGGTAAGCAGCGCGATCAGGCGTGCTCGCCGCTTGACTGCTCGTGGCTCATAGCGATCGGGACGGTTGGCCACACGATGGCGTCCTACCGCCCAAATCAGCATCACCCACAGACATGGGCAGGAGAGTACTATCAAAAGTTGTGGACGGAATAAAAGAGGCGGCGTAACCTCAACAAGAAGTCTTGACCATTTTTCTTTATTTAGGAGTACGCCACCATGAGTAAGAGTATGACCGAAAACGTAAAATATCCAACCATTGCTACCGGCGACCTATTAAGGAACGGGCCCGAAATAACTTCCCGATTTAAGGGGATCCAGGGGTGGCCCGGTAGTTCCATTGGGGCAGGAATGAATCGAAACGGATTTTCATATC
>JAJZNX010000119.1 GCA_021852275.1 Planctomycetota bacterium
GGGCTTGACGGCCTGCCCCTGCCGGATACCAACGTCCATGGTTTGATCATGCCTTTCACTGCCTCAGCCATCCAGATCGACCAGGTGCGCCGGAGCAAGATAACCAGCAGTCTTTTGGCCAATGCCGGCGGTTTTGTCATCACAGGAGCCGTAGCCTCGCTGCTACTGATGATCCTGCTGCGTTCACAGTTTGTGGGACAGGCGATCTTTGCCAACTTTGTGGCCTTTGCGGCCGGCGCGTTTGCCGCCGGGGCGGTGTTTGCCGATGTCAGCCCATGGGCGGTATGGCCGGCTATACCGGCAACCGCGGCGGTCCTGTACTTTTTCTCCATGCACAGCGTGCCGGAGTATCCAGGGCAGGCCGCAGCACCCATGGCGGGAGCGCTGCCCATCGCTTATGTCGGAGCCGGTCTCTCCGGGGCGGTGGTGGGTTATTACACCGTTCTGCGGATGCACCTGCGCAAGCAGCATGAGATGGGTGTTGAAGAAAGACCTTGAAGCGTGAGCTGTCCATATCTCTGGCGGCCAAGTGCCAATTGCTTTTCGGGTTGGCAGTCTTGGTGATTATCACCGGTGCACTGGCGGTCCCCTGGCAGCGCATGGAACAGTTGACCGCGCGCCAGCCCGTCTACGAGGCTCATGTCGTCGCCGACCTGGCTTTGCGACAGGTCCACCAGCAGGTACCTGCAGCCGCCTACCTGACCGCCGCCTCCTCCAAAAAGGCCCTCACCCGATGGAATCTGGCTCACCTGCCCGGCGAGTATTATCCCATGCCGCGAATCTTAACCTTGCAGGCACCGGATATGCCCCCGCGCGGTGCTGACCCGGTTACCCTGCGGGCCGTAACCGCCTTTTTGAATCGGGCCAATATGAAGCAGTTCGGCCTGGTTACCGCAGACCCCGGCCATCAGAGAGTCTATCAGTACGTAGCGGCAGTGCGGGCCAGCCGTTCCTGTCTGCAATGCCATGCCAACTGGACCGCCTGGTTTACCCCCAGGTCCGGCGCAAGGCCAACGGCGGCCCTGACTACGGCCGCCAGGCATCTTACATCCAAAGCCATTTTCCCCGCTTCCGCACTCGCCACAGCCACCTCCCGTACCGCGGCCACACGTCCCGCTGTCACCAGACCCATGGCCGCAGTGTTGCCGGCAGGTTCCCGCCACCCCCTGGTCGCCGTCGTACGGGTGGATATGCCGATCCATGTGCCTGAAAATCAACTGCTGCTCAACCGCATCGTCATTGTGGTGTCCGGTTTAATCGGCGGAGCCTTGGCTATTGTAGTTTTTTATCTGATCACCACGCGGTTGATTCTCCAGCCGGTGCGGGTGCTCAAAAACACGGCCGAAAAAGTCGCCGCTGGCGATCTGGCTATTCGCTCCGCCATATCCACCGGGGATGAATTTGAACAGTTGTCCGAAACCTTCAACACCATGCTCACCACCCTGAAAAACTCGCAGGATCAGTTGGAAGCCTCCAACCGCAGCCTCGATACACGCGTGGGCGAACTGGCCCAATCCAATGTGGACCTGTTTACCGCCAATCGGGTGAAAAGCGAGTTTCTGACCAATGTCAGCCACGAACTGCGCACCCCCCTGAATGCCATTATTGGTTTTGCTGAACTGTTAAGCAACAGCGAATCTCTCCGCGGCGATGCCAAACTGGCCCGGTATCTGGAAAACATTCAAAACAGCGCCCGCCAATTACTGGATTTAATCAATGACTTGCTGGACCTGGCGAAAATTGAAGCTGGCAAAGTCGTTCTGCGCCAGGAACGCATCAACGTCCCCGATGTCTGCGAATCTTTGATCAACTTCATGAAACCACTGGCCCAGAAAAAGGGCATCGAAGTAACACTTACCGTCGACAAGGACATTCCACTGGTGCAGACAGACCCCGGCCGATTCGGCCAGATCTTATACAATTTCGTCTCCAATGCCGTGAAATTCACGCCCCAGGACGGCAAAATTAAAATCGCGGTGGAAAACGCCGACCCGCGGCACGTGAGAGTATCAGTCAGCGACACAGGGCCGGGCATTGCACCGGAACACCAGACCGAAGTTTTTGAAAAATTTCATCAGTTGGATGCCTCCGTAACCCGTCAGCATAGCGGCACGGGTTTGGGCCTGGCCATCAGCCGGGAACTGGCAACACTGCTGCAGAGCAAAATTGAACTCGTCAGCGCTTTGGGCAAAGGAGCAACGTTCAGCCTGGTGGTCCCGGTAACTACGGCTGCCGCCGGCCACGTATAGTATCCCTTCACACCGTCTTGCCCGTGCGAAACAGATAGTCTTTCAAGGCCGCATCCAGAACACCGTTGATGAATGCAGCACTCTCATCGGTGGAAAATTCCCGGGCCAGATTAATCGCTTCATCCAGCACCACTTTAGGCGGCACATCCCCCCGGCTGGTCAGTTCCCACGCCGCCAGACGCAAAATATTGCGGTCCACCGCCGGCATCCGGCTGATGGTCCAGCGTGGCGAAAACTGTGTCAGCCATTGATCCGCCGTTTCATGGTAGCCCCATGCGCCCAGCACCATCGAAGTCGAAAGTTCCCGCACGTCCACATCTTCCGTAGCTCCGGCGATAAACTGCGGCAAAATGTCCGCCAGAAAATCCGGCCCCTGCATATCCGTCTGAAACAGCGCCTGCAAAGCAATTTTGCGGGCTGATTTTTGCTGCTGAAACATGAAGTTTTTCCACGCTGCCCGCCAACGCTACCGGTGCCATAACCACGCTCCGGGCTTGCAGCGGACTTACCGCGGGCCTATCCCAGAGTCCGGCGACTCCTGGCCCTATCCATTTCACTTGAGCTTTTTGATTTGCTCCATCACACCAGCCATTTCAATGGCGGCGCACGCATCATTCCAGCCGACGTTGCCCATCTTAAGGCCCGACCGGTCCATCGCCTGTTCCATCGTATCTGCCGTGATAACTCCAAACAGTGTGGGCACTCCGGTTTCGCGGCCCACGGCCGCTATACTCGCAGCGGCTTGCGTCGCCACATGGTCAAAATGTGCCGTTTGCCCGCGAATAATGCAGCCCAGGCAAACAATCGCCGAATATAGGCCGCTTTGCGCCAGTTGCCGTGCAGCAGTCGCCAATTCCAAACTCCCCGGCACCCAAACTTTGGTAATCTGCGATTCCGTGGCCCCATGGCGCAGCAGTGCATCGACCGCACCATCCATCAGCCGCGTGGTAATCAGGCTATTAAATTCAGCGGCAACCAAGGCAAATTTCTGTTTGGGCTGCACCACCAGCAAGCCCCGAATTTCATGCACCATGCCAGCAATTCTCCATAGGTCATTCCCATCAGAAGTTTAACGCCAAACGCCGCTGGAATCCAATGGCCCCGGTGCGCCACTGTTCAAATGTTCATAACAATGCCGCCATCATGTAATCACGTGGCCGTCGGCATCTAATAAAGTCCCGAGGTTAATCGGGCTACTACCTTGGGCACTGCGACCAGGGGAGAATATTGGCCGTACCAGGCCTCGTATTTTGTCCGGCAGGCGGGTCGCATGGCGGTTAAGGCGGAGGGGTTATCCGTGGCGGCCTTGAGCACGCGCTGTAAATCATCGGCCGAACCGTTGCGAAACAGCCAACCGGTTTTACCGGGTTCCACCAAATCCAAAGCGGCACCACAGGCATCGGAGGCGATGACGGGCGTGCCTGCGCCCATGGCCTCGGAAATCACGATGCCGTGCGGTTCGTACGTGGAAGGCAGGACAAACAAATCCGCGCCTGCGGCCAGGGCTTTGGTCTGGCTGTGGTTTAATACGCCAAGAAAGTGAATACCGTGCCCGTTGAGGTTGCCCGCTTGCCGTTGCAGGTCCGCTTCGAGCGGACCACCGCCGGCAATGGCCCATACCCAGCCCTTTTCCGCCAGGGCCAGCCGGCTGAAGGCCGCAATCATCAGGTGCAGGCCCTTGACCGGTACCAGCCGTGCACCGGTAAATATCAATTTCTTTGCCGGATCCAGCCCAACCTGCTGCAGCATGCTAGCTCGTGCGACGGGGGCTATAGCACCGGGAGGGTCCACCTGGCTGTAGTACGTAGAGAGCGAAATTTTTTCCTGCGGGCAACCGTAATAACGCCAATAGGCGATACCAGAAGAATTGGCCGGCAGTATCTGGTCGGTCTGGCGGATAATTTTCCGGAGCAGCACTTTTTTAACCGCCCGGCGGAAGAAGCTTTTTACCGAGCCGTCAAATTCCGCCTTGATATTGCTGTCAGCAAACAGAGCCGTGGGAATGTTGCGGCTGCGGCAATGGGCGAGAACCCAGCGTTTGAAGGCCAGGTCATACCCGCCGACAATGGCCATATCGAACTTCTCCGCCTGCACCACGGCTTTGGCCTCGGTGCGCAGCGGGCGGAGTGTGGTGCCGGCAAAATCGTGGGCGGTGCCGCTGCCGAGAAACAGATATGGCGATTTTTTTGGTACGGCCAGCAGGGCCGAACCGGCGGGTGGAGGACACAAGAACATGCCAATGTATTGGGCCTGACCCTGGGCGTTGAGCGCATCGAGCATGGCCACAAAATAGTGGTTGGCTTCATTATGAAACCAGAGCACACGCGGGCGGCCCGGAGGCGGAGGGGCAAACTGATTCAGCGGCGCTAAGTCAGGACCGGCGGTACGTGGAGCGGACATAAAAGACTTTCCAAACAGGCACCGTAAAGATGAGAACAGCCGAAGGTCAGTATAACATGCCGTTGTAAAAGGGCCAATGGGAGGCGGGGGTTAGGATGCAGGATACAGGAGTCAGGATACAGGAGTCAGGAGTCAGGAGTCAGGAGTCAGGATACAGGGGTCAGGAGATGGGGCCGCGGGGGTGGCGGGAATCTGCCTGATCTTCCGAGCCTTTTCACTGCAACGGCGGGCGAGGACGCCCGCGCTCCCAGGTAAGGGACCGGGCAAAAATAAATTCACACATTCTATCTGGTCCATTAAGGGCTGCGATCAGAGGCCTGTCCCGGCCGCGCCGGGAGATTTCAGCTTCCATGGCTTCCCGATTGCTTGCTCCTTGCCGCATCGGGATTTCGCCATCCGTGGCTCAACGGCGATGGCTTTTTCCCTAACGCGGAGGCCTGTCCCGAAAGCTCGGGAGATTTCGGCATCCGTGGCTTCCCGATTGCTTGCTCCTTGCCGCATCGGGATTTCGCCATCCGTGGCTCAACGGCGATGGCTTTTTCCCTAACGCATCGGGATTTCGGCATCCATGCCTTAACGGGGGATGGAGGTAAGATTAGCAAGAATAACAATATCATCGTACATTTTTTAAGGCTCCAGGTTGAAGTTGTCGGCCTCTGGTTGACCGGTGATGGACCAAACCCAGAATGGGCCGAAAAGTTCACTGTTCATGCGGAAACTGCGGACGCCAAGAAGGGCCTTGGCGCGGTAGAGGGTGATTGGAGCGATACGGCGATGGCGGGCATGTTCGAGGATTTTGCGGGCGGTCATGGGTTTGAGACTAAGGGTTTCCTGCAGGAAATCGACGGCGAAATCTAATTGGCTGGTGGAGGGATCGTCGTCGTGGAGGCCGGGGCGAGCGGCCGAGGCGAGAGCCGGAGTATATTGTGCCAGTTGGTAACGGATTTGGCGTGCAGCAAGTTCGACGGTGAGAGCGGGCGGCGGCTGGTCGGGAAATTTGAGGGTTTGCATGGTGCGGTTGGCGGGGAGATGGGGATCAAAGGAAAGCTGATAAATGACAGTGGCATGGGAGCTTAGCTGGGCCATGGGCGAATTGGCGGCGGTGCGGAGAATGTCTGAGGCTGGTGCGGTGGCGAGGATGGCGATGCGGGCGGAGTGGGCAAACGCAGAAAGTTCCTGGAGGAATGCGGGAATAATTTTTTTAGGCCAGAGTGCGAGCATGGAAAGAATGGGGTCAATGATGATGAGTTTGATTTCCGGGTGATTGGCAAGGGTAGCGCGCAGAAAGGTGGGCAATTGGGCGGACAGCAGAGGCGAATGGAATGATTCATCGGAACAATAAAACAGGTTGGAGGGGTTGGGATTGAGCTGGCAGAGTCGCGGGCTGATGGCGGTGGAAGGATTTTGAAAGGGGGTGAGAATGAGGGTAGCGGCCGTGAGGCCAAGTGATTTGGTGGAGGATTGGGCCAGGGCCGGTTCAAGGGCGGTCATGGCGGCAACTTTGGCGTTGAGGCTGGAGATCAATTCGCGATAAATGGGGCTGTCGCCGGTTTCTGCGGAGAGATCGGGTGGCTGGGGCTGGGGATTGGGCCAAGGCTGGCCGGTGGCCAGGCGATTGGCGAGGTCGAGGGTGATGGAGGTTTTACCGGATTCCGGCGGGCCGAGGAAGAGGGTAATTCGGCCGAGGGGGATGCGATCGGGAAAGAGCCAGGCCAGGGGCGGTGGTGGGCCAAAGATACTGGAGAGGGTTGGCGGCGGCGGTGTGGTTGGGACGGCTGTTGTGGGGGTGTTATTTGTCATGAAATGATGTAGGCGGGGTATGGGGAGGGATAATGGCGAAGCGGTCAGCGGTCAGTCCCGATGGCTTTTTCCCTAACGCGGAGGCCTGTCCCGAAAGCTCGGGAGATTTCGGCATCCATGGCTTGACGGGGAGCGAAGCGATCAGCTATCAGCGATCAGGAAAAACGACGGGATTCAACACGAAGGGACGAAGGCACGAAGACGACGACGGGGGGTAGAACCACTGAGTAACGCAGGAGACAGGATGCAGGAGTCAGGATTAAAAAACACGTAACCGTTCACGAAAGGGCGACCGGGCAGGCTGGAAGCCCGCACCACAAGTGGGGTCCCCGCTGTTGAGGACGCCACCACTGCCATAACGCTGATCTGTTGGCATGGCCGTGAACGGTTACAAAAACACGAAGGGACGATGGGGATTCACCGTCCCGATGGATGGAATGTGGCTCAGGGATACCGGGATAAACTTCGGGAACAGAGGAGCGCAGAGGCGGCAACGCAGGAGTCAGGAGTTCCCGATGGCTTTTTCCCTAACGCGGAGGCCTGTCCCGAAAGCTCGGGAGATTTCGGCATCCATGGCTTCCCGATTGCTTGCTCCTTGCCGCATCGGGATTTCGCCATCCGTGGCTCAACGGCGATGGCTTTTTCCCTAACGCGGAGGCCTGTCCCGAAAGCTCGGGAGATTTCGGCATCCATGGCTTCCCGATTGCTTGCTCCTTGCCGCATCGGGATTTCGCCATCCGTGGCTCAACGGCGATGGCTTTTTCCCTAACGCGGAGAATGGTTTAAAAACACGAAGGGGATTCACGGCGGAGTCAAAACCAGCCAATAAGGCTTGAAACCCATGGACTTTTGAGGTAACTTAAACACAATAGCAAAGGTGGTTCGGTAATGATGAAATATCGCGGGCATGTCAAAAATGGCGTGGTCGTTCTCGATCAGGGTAGCCAGTTACCCGAGGGAGCTACTGTTCACGTGGCACCCGTCAACGGATGTTCGAGGAATTTGGCCAACAATCTGCGCAAATTGGCGGGCCGTGCCCGTAATATGCCGTCCGACATGGCTCGCAACCATGACCACTACCTGCACGGAATCCGGAAAAAGAAATGAAGATTGTTTTTGCGGACTCCTTCTACTTTTTCGCTCTTTTAATCTGCAATGACCAAGCCCATGATCGCGCGTTGGCCCTTACCAGCCCGGCCATGGGCAAAATCGTCACCACTCCATGGGTGCTCACCGAAGTGGCCGACGGCTTGGCCGCGCCTATAAATCGGCACCTGTTTTTCAGGCTCGTGCAGATTTTAAGCGAGCATCCGAATGCGGTAACCGTTCCGGCGGAGGAAACGTTGTTTCGAGCGGGCATTGCCCTTTACACCGCCCGCGGCGACAAAAATTGGTCTCTCACCGATTGCATCTCGTTCGAGGTGATGCGGCGACTGGGCATTCAGGATGCGCTGACCGGGGATCACCACTTCGAGCAGGCGGGTTTTGTGGCGTTGCTCCGGTGAGCCATCTGCCCATCGCTGATTACAGGGCGCGGCGACGCCGCGAGTCGGGGGACAACATACCTTCGCCGCGGTTGGAGGGGCCCAACCGGCTACGAAACACAGACAGGAATGTCTGTGCTACGCTATATTGCCGCGGTTGGAGGGGCCCAACCGGCTACGAAACACAGACAAGAATGTCTGTGCTACGCTATATTGCCGCGGTTGGAGGGGCCCAACCGGCTACTCGCGGGCCGCCGCCCGCGCTCGCCCCAGCGACTGATATATTCCCTCCGCTTTTTCGGCTACGGTTTCCCACGTGTAATTTTCCTGCACCAGTCGTTGGCCATGGTCGCCCATGGCCGACGCCCCCGCCGCGTCGCCGAGCACCTTGACGACCGCATCCGCAAACGCGGGCATATCGTCGGCAATAAGCCCCGCACCCGCGGCAGCCACCTCATCAAAATTGCACGGACGGGTAATAACCACCGGGCAACGCGCGGCCATGGCTTCGGTAATGGCCATGGAAAAACCTTCCTGATGGGATGGTAATACGAACAGATCCGCATCGACCAGGGCTTCATATTTGGCCCGGTCCACCAATTGCCCGGCCCAGGCCACGCTCTGGTCCATACCCAACGCCCGACATTGATCTTTCAGCGATTGCAGATAATGGGGCTCGCCGGTGCCGGCCACCACCAGCAGGGCGTGGGGCTGCTTTGCCAGCACCAAGGGCCAAACGGTAAACAGCCGGTCCAGGCCTTTTTTGGGATGAATGCGGCTTAAAAACAGGGCCATGGGCCGGCGGGCTGCGGTCTGCCTGGCTGCACCACCGGCAGCCAGTGGTTCTGCGGCTGCGGCCTGGCCGGCGGATTCTTGCGATGTGGCAGACCACTCCGGATGGGCCTGGCGAAAGGCTCCTCGCCGGGGCATATCCGCCAGAACCGCGCCGGCAATGCCGTTGCCCAGCACTACATATTTGAGTCCGTGTATCCATGGGGACACCCGGTACTCGGCCAGATTCAGGCAATGGATGGCGGCGGCGCGGCGGCACATCGGCCCATCCCACAGCAGCCAGGCCAGGCGCTTCACCCACATTCGCCGCAGGCGAAGAGCGGCTTTATCCAACATGCCATGCGGGGCCACCAGGTAGGGTACACGGTGTTTATAAGCCCAGCGGGCGGCATAGTGGCCGGGGTGTTGCCACACGCCGTGAATATGCACCACGTCAAACCGGGCTACATTCTCGCAAAGCCAGGCGTTAAGGCTGCGGCTGGGTGCGAGTTTAGATTTTGAATCTGGTGCGAATACGTGTACTTGTGCGCCGGCGGGGCGGGCGGGCGTGCCGCCAAGGTCCAGGCCGGCAATGGTGATGGCGTGTCCGCGGGCGGCCAGAGCTTCGGAAAGGCCGCAAACGGCGGAAGTAACGCCGCCGGCTTCAATGCTAAGGTCGGTGATGACGAATAACAGTTTCATAAAAAAAGGTACCTGTAAAAAAGGTACCTGACACCTTTTTTTAAGCGGGCGGAGAGCCCTTATCGCCTGCGAGCCCGGCCTCTTTCATCTTAAGCGATATCTGATGTTCGTAGGCCGTTAGAAAAAGGCAGAAATGGAATCCAGTTGCGCCGTCCAGAAACCCAATTTAAACACATACATATAAAACCAACGGAAAAGCCACCGGGCCGGCAACCTCGGCCAAACCACCTCTTTAACCCAGCGGCGACGCTCAATCGGGCCACCGAAGGGAGAAGCAACAAGGCCTCCACCCTTCTTGAGGACAAGCAGCCGCAAATATTCCCTAGCTTCCAGCGTGCTATAATGGTTGTGTTTAGCAATATAATACTCCATACCGCGGCGATCGTTGTGCTCCATTTCACCCTTCAAATAGCCAACTTTACCATCAACCGCCATGTGTTCGTGGACGTCGCGCTCTTCGTAGCGGGCCTTACCATAGCGAAAAAAACGCATGTTCCAGCTTGGATAGTAGCCACAGTGGCGGATGCGTTGGCCCAGAAAAATAAAAAAGCGGTTGATGTAAAAGCCATTTTCCGGGCACGTATCGACGTTAGATATGGCAGCCAATTCGGCGGCCAGGGGTGACGTGATAGTTTCATCGGCATCCAAGATAAAGACCCACGGTGTAGTAATTGGCAGGTGGTCCAAGCCCCAGTTTTTCTGCCGGGCGTAGCCGAGCCATGGCTGGTAAACAAACTGTGCACCTGCATCACGGGCGATTTTTTCGGTATCATCTGTTGAGCCGGAATCGAGGACAAACACCTGCGAAGCCCGTCCGGCGAGGCCAATTCTGCTCCGCGTGTTGCCTCGATAAGCCAAGACTTCTCAGGCTCATCGAGCGCAACGGCTAAAAATGTATTTGTGTCGGCCACCAGTATCATTTGCGTAATTGTACCGGTTTTACCAGGAAACCCAAAGCCCCCCACCATTTCTCCCATCATCCTCCGCGGTCCTCTGCATCCGGAGTTTATCCCGGTATCCTTGAACAACACTTTGTCCGCCGGGACGGTTAAAACCCGTCCTCCCTTCCTTTCCTTCGTGGTGAAAAAACAACGCCCCCCCCGGCGCTCGCTTTTTCTCTAACGCCCCGTTACCCTTTCCGCATGGCCGATTCGCCGGAAAACCTCTCCACCACCCAACAGGCCCAGGCCCTGCAGCGCAATATTTCCGCCGCCCCATTTTCCTGGAAAATTAGGCGGCTATTATGGAGCATGGTGGAAGCCACGCTATACCGCTGCTCATTTCATACCTGGTCCAACTGGCGGGCGTTTTTACTACGGTGCTTTGGTGCCAGTATCGGCCCGCATTGCACCATCCGCCGCACCAGTCACGTCCATTATCCGTGGCTGCTAAAAATGGGCGAAATGGGCTGTCTGGGCGACGACGTACGCGTGTACAATCTCGCACCCATCACGCTAGGCCCGCGTTCATCTATCAGCCAGGAAGCGTACCTTTGTGCCGGCACGCACGATTACACCCAGCTTTCCCTGCCGCTGGTCACCAAGCCCATCACCATCGGCCCGGACGTGTGGATATGCGCCCGGGCTTTTGTGGAGCCGGGCGTAACCGTTGGGGCGGGGGCCGTGGTGGGCGCGTGCGCGGTGGTGAATAAAGATGTGCCGGAATGGACGGTCGTCGCCGGTAATCCGGCGGTCATTGTAAAAAAACGAGTGCTCCGCTAGGACGCGCAAGTTGTGGCGAGGCCAGACGGCGAATCCCCAACACCTGCCGCGAGCCGCCGCCGGGTGCGTGGCACGTAATGCGGGAGAATTGGTAGAATAGCAAGCTGGCGGCCTAAGGATGGGCGGCTAAGAATCAGTGCGGTGATAAACCGTGATAAATAAAGGAGATAGCCATGGCTGGCTTGATTGGAAGGCTGGAGGCCCGGGAGAAGATGATGGAACTGTGTCAGGCATTGGTGGATCGGTACATTCCCAAGGTGGAGGACAAGAAAATTGCGGACGGATCGTTTGTGGAATGGGAGGAGATGGCCGACGAGTTTGAGCGGGAAATCACGGGTGGATTTCTGGAGGTGTTAGCGCAGCTCTCGGAAGCTGCGGCTATGGCCAAGCCGGGGTTATGCCCGCATTGTCAGAGTGGGAACGTGAAATGGTTGGATTCGGGTGGCCAGCGGGAGCGGCAAAGTGAACATGGCCCGGTCGTGGTACCGCGGCAGGTGGCGCGATGCCGGTCTTGTGACCGGTCTTTTTCCCCCTCAGGATCAGGCGTGGGGCATGGACTCGCAGGTAAACCTAACGCCCAAGGCATTGAAACGGGTGTGTCGGGAAGGGGCGGAAAAGACGTTTGATGTGGCGGCCCGGTCGATCAACGAAGACTGGGGGACGCATTACGATGGGAAGCAGGTTCAGCGTTGGGCGGAGCATGTAGGGGAAGAGATAGCGGCCAAGCTGGAAGCGGAGCGTAAGGCGTACCAGCGTGGTCGGCGTCCCAAATCCACCAGTCAGGAAGCCGTGGAATTGCTGGTGATCGGGATGGATGGAGGGCGGGTGCAGGGGCGGCGGAAGAATCCGGAAACGAATAGTCGCTGGATGGAAAACAAGGTCGGAACGATCAGCCGGTATAAGAAGGGCAACGGTGCGGATCAGGAGCCGGAGCGTTTGGACACGACCTATGTGGCGACGATGGGCAACAGCCACAAATTTGGGGAGTTGGTGCGTGTGGAAACCGAAAGGCGTGGGATTCGGCGGGCGGTGGAGCTGGTGGTGATCGGTGATGGCGCAGTCTGGATTGATACGGAGGCTGAGCGTCATTACGGCAGTTACGAGCGGATTGTGGATTATTATCACGCCAATGAGCGACTTCATGAATGTGCCAAGGCGGTGCGGCCGGAAGCACCGCAGCGGCTGGCCAAGAGGCTGGAGGATAGTCTGTATCATGGGCGGCAGGATCGGTTGCAACGTTGGATGGAATTGCAGGTGCAGCGTGTGGGGCCGGTCAAGACCAGCGATCCGGAGAATCATCCTCGGCGGGTGCTGGCAGAAAACCTCCAATACTTCAAGAACCATCAGAAAAAGATGGATTACCCGCGTTATCGCAGCAGAGGCTGGCCGATCGGTTCCGGTGTAAC